>NZ_JBFTPW010000031.1:0-54803 GCF_056398685.1 Arthrobacter sp. 01T428
GGTGCAGGGGTGGCCACGAGTGAGCAGCCACGGTGTCTGGCTCGAGGTTTACTGGAGCCCATGGCGGATCCGCAGCGGCCGCTGGTAGGCCTAGGGCATAGAGGAGGCCGTCACCCTTGGTGGCGGCCTCCTCTATGCCCTAGGCCAGCAGCCGGGTCGCGTTCGCAGGCCAGCCTCTACACGCTTGGCCAGACTCCAAGGTGATGTCCATTCGTTATTCCTTCTCGAACAATTCGATGCAGGCGATGATGGCCGCCAGGGATGAAGCGATGGACGGCAGAGCTCTCTCGCGTAACCGTTAACGACGTCGCCTTGTGTCAGTCTCGAACTGACCTCCTTGTTCAGGGCTTCCAGTTCGGCAATTTTCTTTTCGTGCCTTCCGACATGCTCTTCCCTCTTTTCTCTGGGTGGATGGGAGTTCATGATTCTGGTTCCCGGTTGCCGGAACGTACGTTGTCCTGGTAGGGGAACCAGGAGTCGGGAGGTGGTTCGTAGGGGAGCTTTCTGCGGTCAGCAGCATTCTTGTGCATCCCTCCGGCGCACTGGGAGAAAACCCCTGACTTGCTGAACAGGAAGGCGAAATGCCTGTCCCAGTGGTTCACCCACCAACCCGACAGCTCGTCCTCGGCTTCGGCTGCCATGTACGCCAGCCATAGGGCGTGGAAGCGGTCCACGGCTTCGGGGTGGTCCCACCATTGGCGGCACCATTCGCCCGTGCGGTCATCGTGGGACTCGAAACGGTCCAGGCGTTCACGGACCCAGTGGACGAAGGCGTTGCGTTCCTTCGCTGCCTCCTCTGCGGGGTCGATCTGCGCCGCGGCCTCCGCTTCGGCGGCCAGCACGGCCTGGGCCCAGGCGCGCAGTGCACGCAGGGACCATTTCGCGGTCCCGTCTGTGGTCTCGGCAGCGGCCGGCGCGTCGCCGTCGATGACGAGCTGCCGGAAAGCCGGTACG
Organism: Arthrobacter sp. 01T428; assembly: GCF_056398685.1. Lineage (NCBI taxonomy): Bacteria > Bacillati > Actinomycetota > Actinomycetes > Micrococcales > Micrococcaceae > Arthrobacter > Arthrobacter sp. 01T428. Next base: position 955 of record NZ_JBFTPW010000031.1, read on the forward strand.
GTGATCTTCCGGCGGAGGATGTCCGAGGCCAGGGCCGCGGCTTCCTGGGCTCCGAGCAGGAAGTCCAGGACCTCCTCGCTCCGGCCGGTGGCGAGGTCGGGGGGGTCGTCAATCTCCTCCACGTCGTGCGCGGCCTCCGGCTCCAACTCGTCGTGTTCGGCGGCGGGCACCGGGACGTCGGCGGGATCGGCGAGGAATTCGCCGTTCTCGTCCACGGTGTACCCGTCCTCGGTGGTCTCCGCTTCCAGATCCTCGCTCACGCCGCGACCTTCTTTCCAGCATCAAGAACGGCCTGGATTGGTCCGGCCATCTCGGGGTCTTGGAACCAGGGCACCAGGCGGACGATCGTCACGACACCGCTGGATTCCTCCATCACGGCGTGCCACATGGGCAAGGTGTGCAGGTCCTTGATCGTGAGGATGTCCTCCTGCCGGGTGGAAATGCTCCGGCTGGCCGGTCCGCGCTCATTGGAGGTGTAGGAGGCCGTGTACTCGTCCGTCTTCCCGTACAAGGCAGACAGATCCGCCAAGTAGGCCTTTTCACGGATGCCGCCGCCGAAGACGAAAACACCGGCGGCGTTCTTCAACACCCGCCACGCGGCTTCGCCCATGACCTGTTCACCGAACGCCTCGGACTGAATGAAGACCCGCACCATCATGCCCATCGAGCCGAAGTACGTGAACCAGTCGCCCATCTTCGGCAACGCGACCGTGTTACCGAACTCGTCCAGGTCAAAGACCGCTGGGACCGGCAAACGGCCGCCGTTCGCCTCGGCCAGGCGTTCACCGGTCTCGAAGATCGCCTCCAGGAACGCCGTCATCAGACCCGTGACAACCCGGCTGGAGCCCTTGGACAGGGCAATGAGGGTGTCATGGGAGGACAGGAACTTCACCGGGTCGAACCGTGGCAACCCCGGGTTGGGGCGGATCCAACCCAACAGGTGATCGTGCGTCAGGGAGGACGCCATGCGCTGCGCGGAGGCAGCGACACTGCCCATGGTTTCCTCGGGCTGGCGCGACATGCCGAAGAGCTGATCGGCCAGGCGGGAGAAGTCCCGTTCCTCCTCCTGTTCTCCGTCACGGGATCGGTTCTTCGACGACGCCTTGATCAGCACCTCCCGGGGGCTGAGGAAATCGGCAGCTGTCACCCAGGCGTGCGCTTTCTCCAGTTCCCCTCCGATGAGGGCCTGGGCGAGGATGCAGGCGGCCAGGAACGACCGGCCCTGCTCATCGAACTGTGGGTCACCGCCCCGATCACCATTTTCCTTCGTAGCTTCCTCCAATGTCGTGGCCAGATTTGTGGCCTGCTCGGAGTTGGTGATGCCCAGCAGGGCGTCGAACCAGAAAGCAGGTTTTCCGGACTTCCGGAAAACCTGCTGCATGTCCAGCATCCAGACCTGGCTCCCAGGGTGCCAGATCGCCCGGGCCGCCAGGACCTCCTTCACGCCGTCCACCTTGTTCCCGGCCATCGTGTACGAGCCCGGAGCCCACCGGGCGCCACGGACCAGCAGGGCAGTGGACTTCCCGCGGCCCGGGCCCATGACGAACAGGCCGCACTGCCGCTGTCCCTGATAGAGCCAGTCCCCGCCGAGCACCCACCGGCCCACGTGCAGGCCCGGGGTGATGCCGGGGCAGTTTGGGTGGAGGCGTGCCGCCTCGACTGCGCGTGTCTGCACGCTCACCTCGGCGATGTCTTCCTTGGTAGCCATCAGTTTCGCGCGGTCGGCCATGCGTTTGTTCCGGGACCGTCCGCCGGGTCCCCGCAACTTGGTCACGAGAAGCCACACGAGGACCACGACCAGAACCAGGAGCAGGGCGAGGGACGCCGGAGGGATCCGGACGCCCGTCGCCCACAGCAACAGAATCGACAGGGGGTTCAGTCCCCAGTTCGTGCCGGTAGGCGTCAGCCACTCCCCGACCCAGGCAGAGGCGACAATGCCGGCCCATAGGCCCAGGACGAACAGGACGGACATCCAGGTGCTGGACCAGGTGCTGGACCGGGTGCCGTGCCGGTTCTCGCTCATGCCGTTACCTGCTTCCCGCGAGCCCTGGCGATCGCGTCGGCCCAAGCCTCGTTCGTGTCGTGAATCCGCTTCTCCGGTTCGGTCAGGTCGACCCGGAACGGGATACCCGGCGCGTTGGAAGTCTTCAACAGGAAGTGGCCCCGGCCCGGAGGCGGGTTCATTTCACCTGTTGCCGGGTTGATCGTGCCCTCGGCCGACCAGTCCACGAGCTGCTGGATCTCCTTGTTCGAGAACCGGCGGATCTGGCGCAGATCCTCTTGCTCGTTCTCGGCCAGGCCGCCCAGGAACACCATCGAGCTGCGCTCCACGAAGCCCATGGCCATCTTGGTCCGCTCCTCCGTGGAGAGCCGTAGGTCCTTCATGGAGTGCGTGATCATCAACTGCCCCAGGCCCTTGGTGCGGTTGACCTTCGTGATCTCGTTGATCCGGTACACCGAACCTTCCCAGGCCTGGAGGATCTGCCACAGTTCGTCCATGACCATGAAGTGGTGAACCTCAGGGCCCAGCTTCTTCTTGCCCTCGGGGTCTTCAGGGTCCGGCTCATCGGCCAGGATCTTCGCAGACAGGGCACCGCCCTGTCCGTAAGACCAGATCACCAGCTGCGCGGCCGCCCGCAACAGCGCTTCGCTCTCGTCAATGCTGGAGACGTCAAACACGACCGGCTGGTAGATGTCCATCTCCACAGTGGTTTCGCCCCAGAACATGCCCTGGAAGATCCCGTCCGGGCCCAGACCGATGATTCCCTTGACCAGGTCCCGGACCTCGGCGTCGTATTCCTTCTCATCCATGTCCAGGATGGCGGCGCGGATACGCGGGTGGCGGTCCTGGATCACCCGCCGCAGGTCGGCAAGAACCGGCTGGCGGCCCTCGGCCGCTGCTTCCTCTGTGGCAACCCGGATGGCGGCCGAAAGGATCGTGTGTTCGGACTGTTCCTCGGTCAGGCGGCGCTGAAGGATCATTTCGATCAGGCCGGCTACGGTGTTCACCCTCCGGCCGTGGATCTGCCCATCGACCTCAGCCCGGGTCTTGTCGGACAGCCTGTTCAGGTAGTGCCAGATCGGGCCTGCGTCCAGTGCGTTGATACAACCGACCCCGCCCAGGCCCAGACGGATGTGCTGGCCGCCCATCTCCTGGGCCATGCCGACGTAGTCCGGCTTCAAGTCCCCCAGGCACAGCGGGATGAATCCCAGATCCTTCAGCATCAGGCAGATCCTCACCACCAAGGAAGACTTGCCGCGGCCGTTCAGGGCCAGCACGAAACCCGACGGTGCGGAGTAGATTCCTGCCAGGAACAGGGACAGCGGGTCACCCATCAAGGGTTGGCCCGTGCGCAGGTTCCGTCCGAGCAGCGCCCCGATCATCGGGGAGGCCGTGCCGACACCGAACGGCCACATGCCCCCCACCTGCGTGGACATGCCCTGGAACTCCAGGGGAGCGTCCACGTGCAGGTGTGCGCCACCACGCGGGGCTTCAAAGCCCCTGGTGGTCAGGCCAGGAAGAGAATCGTAGGCCGCGGCGGCGGCCGGGGCTTCCTTACGCATCATCCGGTACCACTGGTGCATGGTCCAGTCCGCGAACTCGTCAATCTTGCCCATCAAGTGCTCCTATCCGCTTAGAGTGACCGGCGCATGGCCGAGCTGACAGTGGCGTACTTGGCCGGAACAACGCCCAAGCCCAGGCCGATGGCGTGGCCGGCGTCGTGGCCGCCGTCCGAGGAACGGATGCTCATCGTGACGCCCGTGCTGCACGCCCTGCGAAGAGCCGCGGTCGCCTTGGCCAGCCGGTTTTTCTGATCCGGACCCGCGGCCACGGTGTTCGTCATCACGAACGCGAACCGGACCACGGCCGCGCCCCGAGCCTGCTCTTCCGCGCCGGCGGCGGCACTCGTGAGGTCCCTGGCACCGACGGCTGTGGCAGCCTTGCCGCCCTGGTTCAACTCGAAAGCACGGTCCGTCTGGTCCGATGCCAGGGTGCTGCTGGATTCCTCGGGTCCCAGTACCCGGTAGAGCATGGTGATGCGCTTCTGGTCCGAGACACCGTCAGGCATCAACAGTGCGTCCATTGAGTCATCCGCGAAGAACCCGGCCGGAGGCTTCCAGACCGAATGAGTCTGGGAAACGTATCCCGAGTGCTCCCAGTGCTCCAGGGCGGAATCGGCCGCCGGCGGCCCGACCTCGAACCATGAGAGGTTCGTGCCGGTGCCTTTCTTCACCCGGGCACGCTCCCGGGCCCGCTCGACCCCCAAGGCACGGTCAGGGTTGTAGGCAACGTAGGCGTAATCGACGACGTCGATCATCTTCATGACAGAGACGGTGTGGGAGCCCGCGTGCTGGATCTGTTCCTTCAGTGCCGGGATCTGGATGGCCAGGTCTTCGACCATGTCCTCAGCTGTCCGGGCTTCCGTTCCTTCCGCGGCGATCTCAGCGGCCGTGAACGTCATCGCCACATGCTGCGTGAGCCGCGGCATGTTCGAATTAACGCTGGCCACGATGCCATCGACCGTCTCGCGCACGAACGTCCCGACCGTGGCGGGGTCCATCGTGCCGTGGTTCTCGCGGGCCTCGTTGATCGCGGACGGGAGACGTGCGCCCGGGTCCCGCGTCGCCTGGGTGGTCACCGCGATCTGTACCAGGTCCACGACGAGGCCCGCCTGTGCCTGGAACCCGGCCCAGCCGTCCACGAGCTGGTCGATGGTGGACTGGTCGTTGTACCCGCGGCCTTCGCCGGCGCAGGAGAAGAAGATCGTGGCCGTGCTCTCGCGCGGGTTCCACAGCATCCCGAACCGGTGCCCGAACGCGTCGGTCCCTTCGTACGGTTCCGTGCCGGCCAGCAGGCCCGGAGCCCGGAAGGTGCCGTCAGGAATCCTTGATGTCGGCCCCGACACGTACTTTGTGGTGCCTTTGCGCTGGGCCTTGCGGAACGCGGCCCGGTTCCTGCTCTGCTCAAACGAGGACCGGCCCTGCCGCTTGCCCGTGGCAACCCAGATCACGGCCCAGATCCCTGCCGCGAGCACGAGCCCGGCAGGGATCAGCCAGCCGAGCATCAGCAGAATCGCTGCGGCTATCACGGACACCAGCGCTATGCCGGCCCCTCCCATGGACAGTCCGAGGAACCCCGCCGCACGCGGTGTGGTGATATCTCCGTACATTGGGCGGCTCATGCCTCCCCTCCTTCGATCGCTTCTTCAACCCTGTACACGTGCTGCGACAAATGATTCTTAGCCGCGTCCATCCGCCGCCGCCCGGAACCCTGCCCCGGCTGCGCGGGTGCCGGCTGTGCAGCAGGAGCGGCGGCCCGTGCCTGTCCCCCGCCATTGACTCCGGCCAGCTCCTGCTTCGGGATCGGCGGAGCCTGCGGAGGTGACTGGGGTTTCGGCTGCGGCGGGGCGGGATATCCATGCCGGGCAGGATTGACCAGGCCGCGGTTCACCGGTGCCGGTGCCGGGCCTCCAAGGCTTCCGCCACCAGTGCCGGCGGTAGCCATCGCGGGTGCGCCCATCCGGCCGCCCCGGGCCAGGTTCTGGGCCTGGGAGCCGCCGATCTTGCCCATCAACGATGCACCGCCCATGATTGCCCCGGTCGCGGCCGTCATGCCCGCCATCACCAGGGCACCGGCCCCGACGCCGCGGGACGCTGCGGCCATTGTCGGAACGACCAAGCGGATCAGGGCAGGCAGGACCAGGCCGGCCGCGCCGATCACCATGAAACCGGCCATGGTCTGCAGTGCCAGCTGGTCAGCGCCGAGCTTCGCGCCATCTGTTGAGGTCAGTAGCTTCACCATGGCGATACCGCCGCCATAGATGATGCCGGCGATGGGTTTGAAAAGGCATGTTGCCAGGGTCCAGCCGATCACCTTGTAGAACGCGGCCGCGCCGCGCTCCGTGACCGATCCGGCGGCGAGGACCGGGATCATGCCGGCCACGATCGGGAGCATCCCGTACGAGAAGATCATGAAGAAGAAGTTCATCAAGGACCCCACCAGTGCGATCAGGAACACGATGATCAGGATGATCACCACGCTCTGGCCGGCGCCGTTGTTGCTGGTCAACATGCCCATGACCGCCTTCTGGTCCCCGGAGAGCGTGAACATCGACTTGTTGAAGTCCGATTCCCCGCCGATCATTGTCACGAACCACGGGGCCGACAAGTCACCGAAGGCCAGCAAGAGCCCCACCACGGACAGCGTCAGCCCGGAGAACACGACAGTGCGCCCAATGGCCCAGGCCAACTGCTCCCCGTTGTTGTTGTTCTTGCGCATCGCGTACTGCACGACCACGAAGGCCGTGGACAGCATGCCGACCACGCCGATCAAAACCCGCGTGTAGAGCATCACCTTCTGCGCCGGGGAATCCCCGGCCGCATTCATCAACGACGGGGCCGGGATATTCAGCCACCACGACGAAAGCCACTGCAACGCCGTGACCACACCTTCGTACATCTTCCCGGCCAAACCCACCCAAGCATCCTGAACGGCGTTCGCAACAGCGTCCCCGACCGGGTCCCACAGGGGCCTCATGATGGACCACCAGGGGAGAACGGAACGAAGCCGGTAGCCCCGTTCAGCGGCACCGCGCGCGCAATGTCGTTTCCGGACGTCGGGACCATCTTCCAGTCCCCATTCATCCATTGAAGACGGGTGGGAATAAGGGCGTCCTTCACGCCGCCGCTCGCCTGGATGCTGAGCTGAAAGTCAACACGTGCTGTGTCACCATCGATGTTTACTTTGTAGCCCTGGATCCGCACGATGCTCGTTGGGTCTTGTGCAGGGGTTTCGGCACCAGACCGAATCCGGTTCACGCGGGCCAAGATGGAGTCCCGGTCCGATCCGGGGACCACAACGGCCTTAATCGCGTCTGCGGTGCCGGCGTTTGGCCGGCCTTCCTGTACCTCGGATCCCCAAGTGATGCTTGCAGCGAGAGCCCCCGCAGGGGTCTTGGCGAAGCCCGTGTCCACGCCGCCGACGGGCTTTCCACAGGGGCCAGCTCCTTTGATCACAGGGACGGGGGCCCAGCCTTTGACGACCCATTGTTCAACCGTGGGGGCGGTGGTGCTGATGTCCTTGGAGGTGTTGTCCAGGCAGCCCCCTGCGGAATCTCCGGGACCTGGAGTGTAGCTGATGGTGGGCACCGGGGCCGGTCCCGCGCCTGATTGTCCCTGGTTCTGGTTGTTGAGCACGCCGAGGATGACCGCCCCGGCCAGCAGGACGATGATGAAAATCGCCAGGGCCCAGCGGGTCCGCGACAGCTGGCCGGGGTTCATCTTCTCGGGATGAGTGACGGCGTCGTACTGGCTTCGGGTAAAGCTCTTCAAACCCATGCGTTCAATTCCTCTCTATCCGTAGTGCAGTAATGCAGTGCTTCAGTGCTTCAGGAAGGTGAACTGGCCGATGAACAGCGCCATGGAAATCACGACGATCAGCCAGATGCACCCGACTGCCTGACGAGGCTTCACGGTGCATCACGCGGGGACAATGACGCGCCAGATCGTGCCCGCGGCACCGAGCACGACGGCCCAAATCAGCGGCCACATCGGCGCCTCGGCGTCTACCTGGCCCTGCTGGCTGCGCGCCCGGGCGGCCTTGACGATGCCCACGACGAACAACGCGAACAGGGCGGTCCCGGCGATCCAGAGAACCCAGCTCATGAGCGTGGCCAGGGACCCCATTCCCGGCGGCATGGCCGGCTTGGAATCGATGGGGTTGCCGTCCATGCCCACGTAGAACTTCGTGGCGGTGAGGGTGAGGGTGGTGATCATGATTTGTTCTCCTTGCGGAACGTGAACTTGCTGAGCGTTCGGATGAGGTTCTTGGTGTTGTGCCGGTGCGGGACCGGCTCGGCGCCGGGTTCCCGCCACGCCGCTTCGTACGGCATGGACCAGAGCTTGGGGAACATCGCACCGATGCGCCGGCACTCCCGGCTGGTGGCGTCGGAGATCTTGGGACGGTCCTGAACCCAGACGATGCCGACGACGTCGTAAATCAGCTCGCCCCGGGCTTTGGCCAGGGCCAGGCGCTCGGCCCCGGCGTGCCCGGCCGGGTGGGTCGGGGCGACGACGACGGCCTGCCCAGACCACACCGGAGGGTGCACTGTGGCGTCCAGGGCGTCCTCCCCGAGGAGAGCGGCCAGGGTGCTGACACCGGCACCGCCGCAGGCCGGGACCAGCCACAGCGTGCTCTGGCTGATCTTCACCGGGGACGGTTCGGGTGTCGTTTCCGGGATGCGCAGCTGATCGGCAAGGGCCGCGGAGGAGTCCTGCACGCCGGGCAGGAATTCACGGTCTCCCACGATGGGGTCATGGTCGCGCACGTCCGTCTCTTCCTCCACTGGCTCCGGTGGAGGAAGAAAACGGGACCCCCAGGAGGTGGTCTGTTCGAGATCCTGCGACATCACAGGCCCTTCGCGACTGCGGCGGCGGCTTTCAGCCATGCCAACCGTGTTGCGGGCTGAAGGGCCCCGAAGCGGATGACACCGGAGACCAGGGCCGGGTCATACGGGATGATGACCGTTTCCCGCACATACTCCGCGAACTGGGCCGCGGTGTTCTCCGCATCTTTGTGCTGCCCGGGGGCCTTCTGGGAGACGATCACGACGGCCTGGCTGGCCAGCTCTGCAGTCCGGTCCCCCCGCAGCGCCAGACCTTTCAGGGTCAGCAGTCCCTTGTGGACGTCGTCATCGTTGATCGTCACCGGGACCACGAGCTGGTCCGCGTGATCGATCATCCGGTTCCAGTTGCCCGCGCGATGGTTGTTACCCGAATCCATCAGCAGAACGTTGAAGAACTTCGAGGCGACCGCGTGCAGCGTGTCGACCTCGTCGGCGGTGACTTCGTGGGTTCCCAGCAGGTCCGAGTCCGACCGCAGCACGTCGTACCGGTCAGTGATCTGCCGGTGGACGAAGGCGTTGATGTCGGCCGCGCGCGACGCATCCGAGAGCAGGTGCGCTGCGCGGGTCAGGACGTCCAGGGCGCTGGCGCCGTGATCGCCCCTTTCCGTGCGGTCACCCAGCGAGCCGGAGGTTTCGTTGTTGTCCCAGGCCAGGACGGACCCGCCGGAACGGCCGAAGACGGCCGCGAGGCAGGTAGTCGTCATGGTCTTGCCCGGGCCGCCCTTCTGGTTAATGACGGCAACCGTGCGGGTCAGCGCATAGTGCCGGGCGACCAGGCGCACCCACTCGCGTTCCAGCCGCTCAGCCTCCCCCGGAGCCAGGGAAAGGCTCGGTACCAGGTTGTTCAGGATCCCCCGCCATCCCTGCACGGCGGGCTCCACTACGACGTCGGCCCGCACAAAGGACTGCGCGTCCGCGTCCCGCAACGATTTCCGGGACGGCAACGCCGGTGCCGGTGACTCAGCACCGACAGGGGCCACCACCCGGGCGGGCTCCTCCAGGTGAGGCAGATCGAGGGACGGGAGATCGCTGCCGCGCCCGGGGCGGGCACGCTCGTCGGAAGGCATCTTTGGGGCCGGGGCGCGTGTCAGAGGCTTTTCCACAGCCACTGCAGCAGATTCCTCCGCCGTGGCCTCCTGCGCGGGTTGGACCGGCTCCGCAACATGGGCAGGTACGGCAGCAGGAGCTTTCGCAGGCGTCGGTTGGAATCGGGAGCTGGCAGCCGCGTCACGCGCCGGGACAGGCAGGTCTCCGCCGATCAGCTCGGTGTCTCCGTCCGCGTGGACGAGGAGGGCATGCAGGCCCGAGGGATCGGTGATCTCCAACTCGACCGGGACCCCGTGCTCGGCCGCGTGCTTCGCCGCGGCTTCCCGCACGGCACGCCGGGCGGAGGGAAGATCCGCGAAAGCCCTCTCGTGGGACTTGCCGTCGGGGTCGGTGACGTTCGTCTGGCCGGTGGAGTCCAGGAACGCAGTGATCTTTGGCTGTGTCATTTCTTCTCTCCTTCAGGTGCAAGTGCGTAGATGCTTTGGTCTGTCCCGGCTTCGACCAGGACACGGTGGTCAGGGAGTGCAAACAAAGGCACAGGGGCATCTGCTGGCGACTGGACCAGGTCACCGGTTGTGCTCACCCTCACGGGCTGCTGATCCTTGGATCCCCACCAGAAGCCGGCACCGAGTTTGCCCGAGGTCCCCGGAACCTCGAATACCGTGTTCTTCACGGTGTCAATGAAGACATTGCCTACCAGGACGGTGCCCGAGTACCGGTCCACCACGGGTGTGGACGTGGCCGCGGAGGAAGCCGGAACCGTCTCGAGAACCGTGGGGGCCGCCAGCTGGGGAAAGACCGGCAGAACCGCGACCACGGCCTTGTCCAACTTCACGGGACCCGCCCACACGGTCACGAGCGCGCCGTTCCCTGCCGCGTAGACGGCGGTGAGCTTCGTCGTGTCCTTCGGTGCGGGAATCGTCATCGGGGCCGGGAAAGCCACCCCGTCATCGGTGATGCGCCACAGCCGCGCGGTGGAGATCTCCACCGCAAGCAGAGTGCCGCGGTCCACACCGACGACGACGGCACCGGCCGGAATGCGGCGCAGGGACATACTCCCGCGGGTCAGGACCATGGCCCGCTGATCGGGAAGGGTGAAGAACACCTCACGGCCGGTGTCCGTGACGGGCCGGGCGGTGGCGTCCCCGGCCTCGAACACCGCACCAGGGGTGCCGTCCAGACCGAACACCCGCACCTTGCTGCTGTCGGAAATCACGATCTTCTGCTCCCCGTCCACGGCAATGACGCGCAGCGCCGATACCGACCCTTCCAAGGCGGTGGACCAGACACGGGCCCCGGTCCGGGCATCGAGCGCATCGAGGTGGCCGCTGTTGACGGTGATGACCTGGTTCCCGTCCGGGGACAGGACCGGGGCCACGTTCGTCCGCGACGCCGGAACCGTCCAGGAGGCGAAGGTCTGCCACCCGGCCGGCGCGTAGACGGGCAACTGGCCGGCGGGGGCCGGGGCTGCCGCCTGCACGCTCTGCGTGCTCGTGGCGAACCATCCCGCCCGCTGCGCGACGACGACGCCGGCCGTGGCGACCACACAGGCCACGACGAGGACGGCCGTCAGGGCGCGCTTGCCCTCACGGGTTCTTGCCCACACCATCCATTTCGAGGCCCAGGCGCGCAGCTGCACGAGCGCACCGACCACGGGCACCAGGACCCGGGCGAACCGGCTGCGCTCGGCCCGGGCCCGCGCACCGTCCAGGGCGGTGTGTGCGCGGCTTGCGGCCGTTGCAGGACCCGACGGGGCATGTGACGAGGTCAAGGTTTCCTGACGGGCATCCACGATCAGGGACAGCACCTGGTCCCCGTCGACGCCTTCCACACGTGCCCTGTCCATGTGCAGCGACTTGCAGGCCTTCACCGCGGCGCGGCGCGCGGTCTCGAACGGGTCCTCACCCGGAATGGGCAGGACCCGGCGCATGTCCAGGGAAGCGTCGGAGTCGCTGACTATGAGGACTTCGCCCTCCCACCGGAGGGTGATGATCGGCCAAGCCGGAACAGCCACGCTGCTCATCAGTGGCCCTGCCTTACCGGCGGCTGGATGGAGGCCACGCGCCAGGACCCGTCCGGCTGCCGGTGCACGCCCAGCTGCCACGCCCCCTCGGAGGTCCCCAACGTCACGGTGGCGTTGTACGGATCCGACTCATCCCCCTGCAGCGATCCCGTGGCAGCCGGCTGTGACGTGGCCAGGTACTTCGTATCGACCTGGCGGAACTTGGCCATGAGGTCCAGCGACGCGAACGGGGCCAATGCCTCCGCCCATCCCGGCTGGGCAGTCCCCGGGCGGGCGTACGCGGCCATGAACTTCACTGCGACGCCCGTTGCGGCCGCCCGGGAGTCCGGCGACCATGTCACCGTGGCCGGCTTGGGTGCGTTCGGATCTTCCGGGGCCTGTGGTCCACTCCCCCACGTTGGGGGCAGGGAATCGGACGGGCCGGTGATCGTGGGCACCGGCGAGGTCTGTGAGGTTGGAGATCCCGCGCAGCCGGCGGCGAGGACAACGACAAGCGCGGCGGCACTGATGGCCGCTGCGGCTTTGGCTGGGCTAGGAAGCAAGTCCGAAATCCTTCTGTGTAGGCACGTACAGGAACGCGCTCGGAGTGGTGTTCTTGACGGGCCGGGTGTAATAGGTGTGGTCGTTCGGGGCCGGGTTTCCGTTGTAGCCCTCCTCGACATAGGTGCCGTCCGGGTTCACGGACTTCACCATGGCGACGTGGCCGTAAGAGGCATCGGAGCCTCCGACGCCCGGGGCGTAGTACACGACCGCGCCGGCCTTGGGCTCATGCCCGGTGGGCCAGCCCTTGACCTGCCACCCGGTCAGCCAGTTCTGACCTCCCGGAGTGTTCGCACTACCTAAAAGCACCCCGTCACCGCGGAACGAACTGTTCGTGACCTTCCACGGCTGCCCGGCGGTCCAGCCCAGCTCCTGGTTGACCCGGAAGAGCGAGAAATCAACGCATTCGCGGTTGTACATGCCCAGCGGGCTGGGGGTCATGATGGCGGCGGACTTCCAGGGCAGGTCATCGCCGTCCCCTGCCGCGCCGGCCTGGGAGCACGTGGACGCCGGGACCGTCGCGGCACCGGCGTACTTCTTCGCGCTGTCGAGGATCTTGGTGACGTAGTTCTGTGTCTCCGCGTACGGGGGGACACCGTGCCAGGTCTCCACCGCGCCCCAGCCGGCGTTGTAACCGGCCAAAGCCAGGCCGGTGGGGTCAAGGTTCGTTCCCGTCGCCATCATCTGTGCCCGGCGATAGAGATCGCCCATGAAACGCCCCTGCGCGGCAATCGCGGCCACCGGGTCCAAGACGTCTGCCCCGTTGCCCCAGGCTGCCCAGGTCCTCGGCATGAACTGCGCCAGGCCCGCAGCGCCTACGGGCGAGGTGACCTTCGGGTTCCACCCGGACTCCGCATCCAGTTGAGCCGCGAGAACCGACGCCGGCAGCCTGGCAGTCTTCGCCGCCGCATCAACCGCCGAACCCCAGCCATTCGGCACACCCTGGGCACTGCCACCAGGCAGGCACGCGGTAGTAGCGGCCTGCTGACCAGGACCGCCGCTCATCATCATTACGACGAACAGCATCAGAGCCAGCAGACCGCCGATTACGCTGCAAACAACTTTCATCGGCACCCTCTCCCCAACGGCAGGGCGTATTCGGAGAGGCCCACAGCCATGGCCGACTTCGCCGTCCAGGCATCCATGCCCCAGAGCGTGCCCGCCGATTCACGCGTCAGCACAACATCAGGGTGACGGATCCGGAACACCAGCCCGGGTCGGGGATCCGGGAACACTGCTGCCGCTGGATGAAGCGTCAGAAGCCCGGCCGCTACCAACCCGCCGAGGACTGCCTCAACATCGCTCAGGGTGCCGGCCCGGCGGGAGACTTCCGCGGCGGACGTCACACCGGCGCAGCGTGCGTCCACAAGCTCAATGTCATGGACTATCTCCAACAGGACAGCCAACACCTTCCGCTGGTCCTCCGGAACGTCAAGGCCATCGATCCACTCGGAGAAAGCTGCACGCTCACGAGCAGAACGATCCTTCAACGCAGCCGTGGTCGGCCACTTCACTCCAAACGGCACCAAACTTGCCATCACTCCCCCTTGCTTTGGACGGTTCCAAGCCTTTAGTCAGCCACTGACAAAATCCACCGAATTGACTGACGCCCGGCAAAGCGTAAAACAGGTCAAACGGTATGTCTTGTCAAATGACCTCTTTGAGACAGAACTCTCTTTAATCGCGAGTCTAACATTAAATGTTAGTGTAATATGCGTTTGTGAGCAGATACGGCAAAATGAGCAGGTGCCCCGATACGCGAAACCCCCTGCCCCCACCAACCAACGGGCGGAGGCGGCGATGAAGGCCTTCGGAGCAAACGAAGTGCGGTCCGCGATCATCAGGTATTTGGCTCAGAATCCAGCAGGTTCCACATCTGGTCAGGTCGCGCGCGATCTCGGCGCCAACTACCAAACGATTTTCCGACACCTCCAGGATCTGGAGGTTCAGGGCATAGTCAACTCGGACGCCGGCGAGCAACGCCAGGGACAGCGTGTTGTGTACCGGTTGGACCGGGAAGCGAAAAGCCGGGCGCTTGCCGATTACGACAGGTACCTCGACGGTAACTAGGTGTTTTTGGTGGCCCTGGCCGAGAAGCCAAGCGACACGCCGCTAACCGGTACCGGTTCCGCCCCTGACATTAAGTAAGTATGTGGAGTATGAGTTCATACATCCCTTACGCAACCCCGAAGCTTGACGGCAATCGTGTTGCTCTGCGTGGGCGTATTTTCCCGGCTCAGCACAAACGGGCGCACGAGGCAGCAAACCGCCACGGTTTGTCGGTCAGCGATTACCTTGGCGCTCTTATTGACCGTGATAACGGTCTTCCTAGCAAACTCGATGATCACGGCCAGGGGGCTCTTATAGACCGGGCAAGTTAAAGAAGGAAGGCCCGCACAAGGCGGGCCTTCAATAAGTTTCTCGTTCAGATCCAAATCTTGGCGGACAACGATCTGAACTTTTCCGAAGCCCCTCTTACGAGGAGGCTCCCATTTCCTTACCCTCCGACAGGAAGGAACTGTTCCCTATGGTACCGGAATCTGATTCCGGGTCAACGCATGCCCGTGCGAGTCTTGGACGCCAAGTAACGCCTGAGGACGGCCCGCAACGTCTTCAACTGACTCCCGAGAACGTCGTTGCTCTCTGCGTCGATCTGCCGACACCCGCGGATCCAGAGACCCCCATGCCGCGCAAGAAGAGCCGTAAAGGCCGCAAGGGCAAGCTACGCCCTCGAAGGGTACGTAAGGCGAACGAGCGCAGCAACCGGGCGGTCTGGTCTGTAGTACCCACCGGATACAAGCCCGCCAGGCACATCATCCGGTGGCTCCGGAGCTTCCAGGACATTCCCGAGTACCAGCTGGCCCGCAAGGACCTCAAAGCCAACATCTGGCGCTTCGTCAACGCCCTGGCTCAATGCCCAGGATTCGACCCCGCCAGCATGACCATGATGCCGCTGTGGCAGCGTCTGCATGAACGGTTCGGGTTCCCCCCGAAAAGTATCTCCAACTACTTCCGCCGGCTCCGGGACTGGAACGCCCTTGCAGTGGTGGCCACAGGACGCACAGCGGAGTTCACACCCAAGTCCAGCGGCAAGACGGACAACGAGGCAGCAATCTATGTCTTACTGGAGCCCCTGGAGATCAGCGAATCCGGGGATGTGGAAAAAAGTAGCGCACCGGTGCCCACTAGGGCTGTTAATAACCCCCCGCACGCACGTGCGGGCGAGGATTCAAAACCTCAACTGGAAGCGGCTCCGCCGCTAACTTCTCCCAAACGCGCCACACAGCGGCGCGAAGTCAATCACCAACTGCTCAGTCGGAAAGAACCCTTCTGGGATCCAAACGCAACGACAAACGCCGAGACCAAGCGTGCGCGCCGGGAGACTGAGCGTCTAGCCTCCCTGGAGCTTCAATTCAGGTCCTTTCCGCTGCAACGCATCTCGACTGCCCACGTCGCCGCGGTCTGCCGGCCATTCCTCCGAGCAGGGTGGACCGTCAATGACCTCAAACATGCCATTGACTGGCGGCCCAACACCGACGCCGGATACCACCATGACGGCGCAAACGGCGTTGAAAACACCGGTGCTTGGCTCAAGTACCGGCTGGGCAAGTGGGTTCGCCCTGACGGCGGTTTCTACCGCTCCCCCAGCCAGAAACGCGCCGTAGAAGACACCCAGCGATTGGCTGAACGCCGTGCCGCCCAGGAGCGCCGAGAGCGGGAACGTTCTGAACGCGGCCAGCACAGTCCCCCGGACGGCGGATGGCGAGCATTGCTCGCCCGGTCCCCCGAAGTCCGAAGCGCGTGACCTTGGATTCCCAAAGAATCGTGCCCGAGGATGCCGTTGCAAGCTACCGGACGCCCAGGGGGGCAATAGGTGCCGTATTCACCACCTCCTCGTGAATCGAGGCTGTCAGCGGCACAAACTAGAGTTTCGTCCATGACTATGGACGGGTTTGGACTTCGAGACAATCGACTCCGGGAAATCTACGCCGGATCGAGCGGCCCCGTGGCCTTCCTAGACGAGTCCTACCGCGCACCAGGCAACCGCGGCGGCGACCTCAACGAACGGCCGTTCTACACCATCGCGGCCGTCGTTGTTGACCGTGAGCAGGCCGCCACGATCAGATCCGCCTTTACTGACATTCCCGGGTCCCTGTTCTGGCACACCACCGAATTCAACCGCGGCCCTGTCGGCCAGCAATACATCCGGGAAATGCTCGACTACCTTGCCGCATCCGACATGTTCACCGTCATCACCGTCCAGACTGAGATCAAAATTGGCGACGACAATCTGATGAGCTACGCCAGGGCCGAATGCCTCACTACCCTGGCAACGGAACTCACCCGCGGTCAAGGCGAGAACGCTGTCAGGCTCATGGTTATGGATTCCCGGGACCGGGTCATCCCCGGTGCCAACAAGACCGACAAGGACACTATCCACCGGCTCCGCAGCGCCGGAATCATCAATGAGAACGTCCAGATCCAACACTCAGGCCCAGGACGGGAGCCGCTCCTCTGGGCTCCCGACGTCGCCCGGATGGAGCTACCGGCGAGAACTTGCCGTTGGAGATAGCAAATGGTTCAGCCAGATCCGTGATGTCGCCGTGCAGCTGCACGTACACGGAGCGGATGTGTCGTTAAAAAGAAACAGCCCCCATATGCCGCAGCAGAATCCGGGGGCCCTTAGCGCGAGCTCAGAAAGCCAACGCCTCGTTGTTTCAGGGTCTAGCCTAACCCACCAAGGCCAGCAAAGCGAGGAGCTCGCCGCCCTCCGCCGCGCCGCGACACAACAACGGCCCAGCTTCTCCAACGCCCTCGCCCGCGCCGTCGGCGCGGGCGGACAGGCACACGTCGAGCAACTCCAACGCCAGGTCAAAGCCTCCCCCACCAGTGACGGCCAGCAGAAAGCCATCAAAGACCTCGACAAGATCCTCAACGCCCTCACACCCGCCCCAAAGAGCCGGCGTGCCGACTCGGCAGACAACAGGCCGGACATCAAGCCAGGCCAGGCCACCCGGAGCCGCACACGATAGCCTGCGCAATGCAGTAAGGGGCGGCTTGTGAAAAAGTGAAATATCCAACGCTAGGAGATTGCGCTGGTAGGTCACCGTCTGGCTGTGCGATGAACGACACGAAACTCAATGGCTCGTAGTATTTGCTGCGTGCTGGGGGGACACTATCGTCAGTCCTAGTTGGGGGGTGCCGTCACCCACTGGGCCAAGCTCGTCAAGAACGCGCAGACGCACCGTGCCACCCTGGAACGCCGGATTGCCCACCATATTGCCAAAGGGGTGACTCGTGACCGCGAACCGCGGCAGTGAGGCATTCTACGCCAGTTTTTTCTACTGCATCGTTACTGCACATACCTTCATCGTTTACTACCCTTAAGCTTTATTGATTACTGTGCTGTAACTTGTAAACTACTGTATTTCACATGCATGCATCAGATGCACAGTTGACTGTTTGATAGCTTTATTTCTACTGCACTAGTGATGCATAACTACTCTTTTGGCCCAGTGCGATAACTTCTCAGGCTACTGCGTAGCTATAGCTTTTCTATTGCACGATAGATTCACTAATGCTGTAGTGCGACACCACAGTGAATGTGCGGCTGCTATGCATTGACCGCATTTAGGATGTGCACTATGGATACGGCAACTTCTTCCCACACGTTGTCGCCCGCCGTTCAACTGGCGTCGCGACGCACCATCTGCATCTCCAACGGCAAAGGCGGCGTCGGCAAGACGACCGTGACCACCAATCTGGCTGCTCTCCTCGCTGAGGCCGGATACAAGGTGCTCGTCGTCGACCTGGACTCGCAGGGCGACACTTCTACCAACCTGGGCATCATCAACGATGACCGGTACGACCGCGGCGAAGCATTGGATATTGCGGTTCGGTACGACAAGGTCCCGGTGCCCATCAAGGATGTGCGTCCGGGCCTGGATGTCCTCGCCGGCGGCAATCACACAGCACAACTCATGGACACGTTCCAGGGAGACGCTTCCCGTCAGGGCAAGATGCGCGGGGGAGTGGCACGAACCTTGGCCAAGATTGCTCCGAACTACGACATCGTCCTGATCGATACCCCTCCTTCAGAGGCTGGCTGGACCGCCATCGAGGAAGCGATGCTGGCTTCTCGTTGGATCCTGGCTCCGGTGAAGCCTGAACCGAAGTCAATCCGTGGTCTTCAGTCCCTTGCCCGTCGTATTCTCAGTGTTCAGAACGACAATCCAGCTGTCTCGCTGCTCGGTGTAATTCTCTTTGGCATTCCCACAAACGCCACCAACGTGGACAAACAGGCCCGTACTTTGTTACAGGAGTCCCTGGACGGCATCGCGCCCGTGTTCGAGGGAAGCATCCGCGACGTTGTTGCAGCTGACGCAGACGCCAGCTTCCGTGGTCTCGCGGCCCATGAGCTGGCCGCCAGGGCAGCGACCCAGTCGCCGTTCTGGGAGCGGCTCCGCAACAAGGGCAAGAGCAGCTCGGATGAACCCCGTATCGCACAGTCGGCGGGAAACCTGGCCGAGGATTACATGCGGTTGACAGAGCAGATCGTCCACGAGCTCCAGACCCAGGAGGAAGCGCTTGACGAGAACCTTGAGGTGGCCGCCAAGTGAGCATGCCCTCTAGCCCGGGAAAGATGGACCTCAGCGCACTCAGCGGCCTGAAGAGGCGCGTGCTGCAATCGGTGCCGTCTGCTCCAGCCGAAGTAACTCCGGCTGAGCAGGGTCCTGAAACGACGCCGGAACCCGTACTTGAAGCGCCGAAGACTTTTCCTGCATCGGAGCCTGCGCCTGAGATATCCGACTCTCCTGCCGGGGAACCAGACAAAGCCGAGGAGCCCGAACCGGATACGGCAACGGTTTCACCGGTAGAGTCCGTGGATCAGTCCGCACAAGGTGTCGCCGCGACGGCCGCTTCGACGATCGAACCGGTTGAAGAGGAACATTCAGGCCACGTCACGCTCTACCTCCCAAAGGATTTGAATTTGTGGATGGGGGAGTATCACGACGGCACAGCCATCTCGTATCCGGGTATCGTCTTGAATGCGATCAGTTGGGCCGCCGGGGAGAGTAAATTCAGCCAGATATTCGCTCCTGATGACAGTCCGATCCCGGCCAATGACATCTTCGGCCGGGCGCCGGGGATCCTAAAACCGGCCCGGGGATCAGTCGACCAGGAGACCAGGCCGCTGCGTTTCCGCCGAGACCACATGAAGGTGATCATCAGCCTTGCCCGTACCTGGACGGCTGATAACAGGAACGCGTTCTTCGTGGGGGTCCTTACTGCTTATCGGAACCACCAGAACGAGGGATGACGATCGTCAGGCAGCATCACTACACCGGCCCCAGCAACACCAGCGATTTCGATGGGTTGACGCCAGACCAGGGAGCTGCTCTGGCCGGAGCCTACCGGCATCTCGGGGGTGCCTTTGAAGATTGATATGACGACGAGATGTTGGGTCTGGGCTTCATCTGGACGATCCCTTGGGATTGCTTCAGTACAAGTCCGACGAAGCCGGTAGAGCACGCCATGAGCTGGTCGCCGCAGTGCGGCTGGCCCGGTTCCAGGGTCGGGATTGGACTGACATCGGCCGCGCCCTAGGCAAGACCTGGGTACAGGTCATGCGTGCGTTTCCCGAGGTTAGACCATGATGGAGTCATTTTCCGTTGCTCCTTGCCGGGCAAGGAGCAACGGCAGGCGCGGGTCAGTAGCGTAGGCGGCAGGAACAACGGGGTGGTCTGCAGCATTTACCTGACTGCGGCGCAGGCAGACACATTCTTCAAGATGGTGCGGATCCCTCCACCTGTCGTGGAGGACTCCGAGTTGTATCCTCTGGCCCGCGTTGGTTGAGCGTGTCCAGAATGCGAAGCTCTGAGGGTCCGTACACTTTGTCGATGTTAAGAAGAGTAAAAAAGCTGATCCTGGGACTGGTGTTCGCAGCCATCGCTGCCGGCGTCATCATCATTGGCTCGCGATTGGCCATGGGGACTCTTATGGACAATCTCAGCCACCAATCGCAGTCTCCCGCGCACAGCGTGACACCGCGGAGCACACCCCTTGACCGGGGTTCCCAGGCGTGCAATGGATCGGCCTGTTCTGTGCGGGAAAGTACCCTGTTTCCGCATCTCAGCGCGCCGCTCCACCACATTGAGCCGACGTTCGTCGGTTCGACACGCTGCCCAGCCGATGCGTGATCAGCGGGCATTGCTGACAGTCAACATTTCTTGAGGTTCGACAGGCTGGGACTCGCTTCAACGAATCGGTTCTTCAACAAACGATCGTTTTCTGAAGATCTCAGCCAAGGCCTCTATCGAGCTCCAGAAGCCTTCAAAAACTCCTTCAAAAACCGGCGTGTTCAAGAACCTCATGAATACCGTTTTCTGACAGGATGGGGAGCATGTCCGGACAACCAACGCCCGAGTTGCTGCTTGCCGAGCCTGTTCTGCTCACCGAGATCAGGATCGGGTACGCACGGGTGTCCACCGGCGGGCAGAACCTCGAACGTCAGATGGATGCTCTCAAGGCTGCGAATTGCCGACGTGTTTTTGCCGAGAAGAAATCCGGTCGGGACGGCGACCGGCCCGAGCTCGCTGCGTGCCTGGCCTTCCTGGACCCGGGGGACACCTTGGTGGTGCCGTCCCTGGATAGGCTTTCCCGATCACTCCAGGACCTCATCACCACCGTCGGCCGGCTCAGAAGCCTTGGCGTGGGCTTCACTTCGCTTCACGAAAATCTCGACACCACCACCCCGGGTGGCCGACTGGTTTTCCATGTCTTCGCCGCCCTGGCCGAGTTCATTCGGGAACTGATCGTTGCCGGTACCCGTGAAGGCCTTGCCGCAGCACGGGCCCGCGGACGTGTCGGCGGGCGCCCCAGTGTCGCCACACCGGAGATTATCCGGGCAGCCAGGGACATGCTGCCCAACCCGGAGGCCAGTATCACCTCGATCGCGAAGCTGCTCGGGGTCAGCCCGGGCACCTTGTACAACCACATTCCGGACCTGAAACACCTAAGGGCCGGCCTGACGCCAAATCCGGGTACGTCCGGGAAGAGGCATCAACCCTCGCACGCTTGAGTCCGTGGGAGACCTGAGCCTCGATGTACGCCCCTACCTGGGGAAGTTCACCGTGGAGAGGATCTACGAGAACGTCGGCGGCCGGCACCCACGGGGGGATCTGCGGGAGGCGTCGCCCCTTGGCAGAACCCTGCACGCCTGTTGGAAGACCGACCCTGTGGGCGGCATGAACTTCAAGGCCCTCCAGAACTGCGGACGTGACGCGACCGTTCCAGAAGATGCCAATGTCACCCGGTGATGTACACCTTTCGCAGGGAGGGGACCGGAGGCCGGTCATGCAGCCTGGCCAATCGCGCCAGGGCCGACCGGTCCGGGGTCGGCCGGAGAGAATCCATGGTCAGGACCGTGCAGGAGAGCAGTCACGCGTCCGGGTGGGTCTCGTCTTCTATGGCCGGGTTGCGCCAGGGCGGGAACAGCCCGGCGAAGGCGATGCTTTCCTCGGCTTCTCCTGCGGTCATCGGCTACTGGAACGCTCAGGTGACCTAAGAGCGGGGGATTGACAGTCCGCTTCGCGACAGTGTCGTGAACTTCACGCCACTGTCGATCAGGGCTGGCAGCGCCATCTTGTAGCCTGCCGCTGTACCGGACATCGGCTGGTTCATGTGGCCGATGACGATGTCTCCCGGTTTCACGGTCGCAAGCTGCGCGGCTACGGTTGCAGGCGGAAAGGTCGCTCCGCCGTCGGAGTTCACTGAGAAGTTGACTGGCGCGAGGCTCAGGGCGGCTACGGCTTGCACTGCTATATCGTCGTAGAATGCTGTGCCTGGCCGGAACCAAGCCGTGGCCGCGCCCCTGAGCTCAAGGATTCGGTTCGAGCCGCCGATGACCTCGTCGAGCGCTGCATCCAGTGAACTCGTTCCAAGGATGCCATAGGCGCTTCGGCCGGTGGTTGACAGCGGCAAATGGGCCATGCCGTGGTTCCCGATATCGAAGAGACTGTCTTCGGCGAGCTCTTTGCTGAGTCCGGGGTTTGCGTCTATCCACCTAGCGTTAAGGAAGAGGGTCGCCGGCACATTCAGCCGGCGTAGTGTTTCGATGAGCCGGGCGTCGAAGCCGGACCCGCCGGATCCGCCGCACGCATCGAAGGTGAGCGCGATTGATGGGGATCGGGTGCGGGTGACGACCCCGGTGATGTCCAAGCCCCATTCCCTGGGAAGGCGTCCGGCGAACCGTTTGCGAAGAGCCGGGAGAGTTGCGAGGTCCTGTCCGGGTTGGGCCGTGGCGGTTGAACTCGGTGACGGAATTGTGAGGTACGGGGGCGGTTCAGGAGCATGGGCCGGCGTTGATGCCGCGGTTGGGGCAAGCGGTGCCGCCTCAGGCTGGAGAGCACATCCTGTGGCCGTCGTTCCGATCGTCACGCCCAGCGCCGAGAAGAAGGTACGGCGGGACAAAGCGGGCGTGTTGTCCGGGGAGAAGCAGCCGGCGCGGTTGCTGCGGCTTGGTTCTCGGCTGGTCAGCTTGGTGAAGACGTTCTCGCACTGCTTCTCGCACTGCTTCTCGCACTGCTTCGCGACGTCGGTGATCCGGGTGCCGTCAGGTGCGGTAAGACCGGTGATGCTCGAGGAGAAGAGGACGTCGCCCACCCGGGCGACGGCGCGGATGCCGTTTGCGTCGACATTTATCACTGTGCGAGTGCTGGCTATGGTGCTCACGTTAGTGGTTTTCCTTTCGGTTGTTGGTTGTGGGGGGCCGCCGGCTACCTTCCATGCATCCGGCGGAAGACTTGGTGTGGTCAGGCCTTGAGCTAGAGGCGGCTGCCGTCCTGGGCGAAGCCTGACCATGCAGGTGAATAGCCCTGGACCTTTTTGGACATCGCGGCCGCGCTTTGCATCCGGGCGGGGAAACTGTAATAGAACTCGTCCAGGCAGATCTGGGTGATGGATTCGCAAGCCTTCTGGCGTTCGCTCGAATCCTCGGTGGACCTTCCGGTGGTGAGGAGGTTCTGCACTGTGGGATCGTTCCAGGCGGCGTAGTTCAGGGTTCCGCCCTTGGACAAGACGACTCCGAGGGTGAGATCAGGGTCAACACGGACGCGTGTGGTGAAGAGGGAGATACTGTAGTTCCCGGTGATCATCAGGTTTGCGAACGCGGTCTTTTCGGAGGGGCGGAGTGTCACATTGAGCCCAAGATCGCGGAACATCCCTTGGAGCACCTGGGCAACTTTGAGGTCCTCCGGCCGGGAGATGACATCTAGGGTGATCGGTTTGCTTGTGTCGAATCCGCTCGAGGCGAGCTTCTGCTTTGCAGCGTTCAGATCGAACTTCGGCACTTGTTATAGCCGATCGAGCACGGGGGAAGAGGCTGGTTGTTCTCGGTAGCGAGGTCAAGGACCGCAGCTACGCCAGTTGGATCGATGCCGGCGACGGAGCTCTCCGATTGCCTGGACCACGACGCCGTCAAGGTAAGGCAGGGGATTGCTGTCGTTCCCTTTTCCCAGTAAGAGTCGTTCTTGACCAGCTTCAGATGGACGCCGGTGACCCATTCGTCGAACTTCAGCGGCCCGGTCCCGATGAGAGTCTTGGCCAGTCCGGGATCCCCGACTTTCTCGGCGTACGCCTTGGAGATCATCGCTGACGTTCCGTCGGCGGCGTTTGAGAGGCTGGTCAGGACGAGAGATGGGCGCTTTGAGCTTCTTGCTCAGATCTCTCGTAATTGGCGGTCATGCACCTCTTCAAACAGAAAGGTCTCGAGGCATAGTTGCGGAATCGCTGGCCATGGAGCGCCCGAGCCATTCCGCGGAAATTCGAAGTCGCTTCGACCGGGCCGACGATAGGGATGTCGCGACAGTCGCTGAGGCCGGCTTCAATGCACCAGGGTGCTGATGACGCCGCACGACGGGCAGCTAGCCTCGGAGGTGGTTTCGATGCAAACCCACTTGTCCGAACACGAGGACCTCGGCATCGATGACGCGGTACTCGTGGGATGACCGTGGCAGTACCGGCGGGGAATTAGGCTCGATCAAGGTCGTAGCCCTGCTGTGATGAGTGCGTAAAGAACATCCATCACAGCAGGGGCTACGGGCACTTCAGCTTTCAAGACATATCGTGGACCCTTGTCGGCTATTTGACCGCTCCCGCAGAGGTTCCGGCGGCGATATATTTCTGGGCGATGACTAGGAGAATGAGGGCAGGTAGCGAAGCGAGGACGCCGGTGGCCATCACCGAGCTCCAGTTCGTCACACTTTCGCCAATGTATTGATAGAGGCCGAGGGTGATCGGTCGGACGGCGTCGGTGGTGGTGAGGGTGAGGGCGAAGAGGAAATCGCTCCACGCGCTTAGGAAGGTGAAGAGCCCGGCCGTGATCAGCGCGTTGCGTGAAAGCGGGAGCACGATAGACCAGAAAACTCGTACGTGCCCGGCCCCATCCACCCTTCCGGCGTCGATGACCGAGGGCGAGAGAGACCGCAGGAAAGCACGTAGGACGATGATTGCAAACGGGACGGCGTGAGCTGAATCAGCAAGGATCAGGCCGCCAATAGTGTTCAGGAGACCGAGGTTGTTGTAGGCGGTGTAGAGCGCGTTTGCCACAACAATTCCGGGAATCATCTGGGTGATGAGGATGCCAAAGAGCACCAGATTAGTTCCCGGGACCTTGAAATGGCTCAGCGCATACGCCGCGGGAGAGGCGATCACCAAGCTCAGCACGACGCTCCCGAGCGCCACGATGAGGCTGGTGAGGAGGTTCTGCCCCTGCTGACCCAGGGCGATGACGTAGCCTGAAAAGTCGGGCTTAATCGGGAACCAGGATGGAAGCACTGTCGTGCCGTTGGGCTGAATCGATGTGTTCACCATCCAGTAGACGGGGAACAGCATGATGGCAAGGAACAGTACCCCGAGGACGGTGTAAGGCAGACCGATGATCTTGGTCTTGTTCAGACGAACCGGCTTTTTGGTTAGCTCAGATATTGCGGTCACTGGGGCTTACTCCTTTCAATCTTCCACTCCGCGGCGGCTGACCCTGAGGTAGACGAGCGCGAACACGAGCGAAACAAGCCCGAGGATGTTCGTCAGCGCCGAGCCTTGCCCGAAGAGGAACTCCCGGAACGACAGCGTGTACGACTGAGTTGCGATGCTCTGGGTCGCATTTGCAGGGCCACCACCCGTGAGGGCCAAGATGATGTCCATGGCCCTGAGCCCATGGATAATGCCGAGCAGCAGGACAACGCCAGTCACTGGGCGCAACATGGGCCATGTGACGCTCCAGAACGCCCGCCAACCGGTGGCGCCGTCGATAGCTGCCGCTTCGTACAGCTCGTCTGGGACGTCCTGGAGCCCTCCGTAGAGGAGCGAGACGTAGAACGGGATGCCGCCCCAGATGCTGACAGCGATCACAGCGATAAGCGCGAATTGCGTGCTCGTCAGCCATGGAACCCCGTTCTGCGTGAAGTGCAGCGCCTCAAGAACCGAATTCAGGACTCCAGAGTCCTTGTCGAGGATCGACCTCCAGACGGCGCTCGTAGCGATATGCGGCAGAAGCCACGGCAGCAGAAGAAGAGAGCGCAGCACCCCGTTCAGTGGGAACTTCTTGCGGAAGAACACCGCGAGGGACATCCCGACCGTGAAACCTACGCCGATCGATACTGCTGTGAACAGCAGCGTATTGATCGCCGCGGTGCTAAAAACCGACGACGAGAGGACTTGTGCGTAGTTCGCAAATCCAACCCAAGGGGCTACACCGGTATAGAAAGTCGCCGTCGTGTAGTCCTGGAAGCTCATGATCAGGTTCTGGTACACCGGGTAGCCGAAGAACAACACCATGTAAATCACGGCAGGGAGCAGGAAAAGCCATCGGTAGAAGCTCTCGAGACGCCGAGCCGCACTACGCGGGCGTGCTGCCTCAGTCGATGCAGGAGGTAGGGTGGGCATTCGTGTGGTGGTGGTCGTCATTCGAGGCCTCCCCTGATCCCCACCGGCCGGGCATCCCGTGAGCCTCCTAGGACTTGTTTAGGAGGTCGCAATTTAGGGGGACCATAACCAGGGACGAGGCTAAGAGACGGAGCAAACGCTAACGAAGGTGGGAGTCCCACTGTCTCACCCATTGTTCTTGGCTTGCTTGAGCGCGTCCGAGGGCGTGGATTTGCCGCTGAGGGCAGCTTGGATTGCATTGTAGATCTCAGTCTCGACCTTGGGCCAGTTCGGTCCGAGCTTGGCACTGCGGCTGCGGGCACTCTTGACAAGATCAGCGACCACGGCGAGCTGTGGATGCGCGGCGTTGAACTTGTCCGCGACCGATGTCCTAGTTGGAAGGTGGTCTCTTGAGTTGGCGATGGTCAGCTGGGATTCGTCGTCCGTTAGGCAGGAGACCATCTCGGTCGCCTTGGCCTGCTTGGCCTTGTTACCGGTCTGGGGAATTGTCCAGCCTGCATCGGCGACGCCGGGGACTGGCTTTTGTGATGTCGTCTTTCCGGGGATCTTGACGATCCCGTAGCGGATGCCGGCCTTGTCGATGGTCGGGGTGACCCCGACAGAGCTGATCACCATTGCCGCCTTGCCCGCTGAGAACTGGTTCGCCGCATCCTGGGATGACCAGTTCAGTACGCTCGACGAGGCTGACCCTGACTTCACAAGGTCTGTCCAGAGCTGGAGCGCCTCGGCGAACTGAGGGCTGTCGATATTCGTCTCGTCACCGCCGTTGCCCCATGCAAACGGCAGGAACGATGACGAAGTGGGTCCCGCCGACGCTCTCGCAGTGAAGGCTAAGCCGTACTGGCTACCGGAAGTGAGCTTCGCTGCCACGGCCTTCAGCTCATCCCAGGTTGTGGGTGGCTGGACTCCAGCCTTCGTGAAAAGATCCTTGTTGTAGAACAGGACATATGGGTCGTCCGTTGGCAGTAGACCGTAAAGCTTGCCGTTGTACATCCCTGCCTGGACCTCCGCCTGAGAGAAACCATCAGTGTTGATGTTGAAGTCGGTCAGTGGAGCGAGCGCGCCGATCGACGCAATTTGCGCGATGTCGGGGTCGTTGAGCATGAGCAGGTCCGGGAGCGTCTTCGAGGATGCCTGCTGGAGGACCTTGGGGAGGTAGGCGCTGGACGGGGTCGCCTGGCGGTTGAGTGTGACCCCTACCTTGGCCGCGCACTTGTTGAGCAAATCGACATTTATGTCCCCCGTGGTGGTAAACCAATCCATCACGGAGATGCTCGTAACGGTCTGGCTGGCCGAGGGGGATGCCCCTCCACCGCATCCGGACAAGACTGCTGGCACAGCGATGGCCGTCAGGGCCAAGCCGGTGCGGATAATAAGGGAGGTTCGCTTCATTGAGTCCTCATTCCTTTGTTCTCGAAGTAGTTGTTTTTGCTGGTTGCTCGGTTTTTTGCGTGCCATATCTGGCCCGGTGCGCGAGCCCGCTTGCATGACCTAGACGACTGCAGAGGTGAGTGCGGCCCGGAAGTCGCGCACGTTGGAGGCGATTGCCCCTTCGAGAGGCAGTCGCTCCATGGAGGAGGCTCCATAAAATCCGTCCACGCCTTTCACCGTTGCCATGCGTGCGGCATCGGCCGGGGTGGCAATGGGGCCTCCGTGGACAAGCACGATTATGTCCGGGTTGACCGAGCGGGCAGCAGCGGCCCACCGCTCTGCCAAGACGGTACAGTCCTCGAGGGTGTGCGCTGTCTCGGCACCGATGGTGCCTCCGGTCGTCAGTCCGAAGTGGCAGACCACGATGTCGGCCCCGGCGCTGGCCATCGCTGTGGCGTCCTCTTCAGAGAAGATGTAGGGAGTGGTTAAGAAGCCGAACTCGTGGGCGCGGCGTATCAGCTCGATCTCTTTATAGAACCCCATGCCTGTCTCTTCCAAATTGGCACGGAAATTCCCGTCAATGAGTCCTACTGTCGGGAAATTCTGCACGCCTACCAGCCCCGCCGCTACCATGCTCGCGAACAGCCGTTCGTGCTGGAGGAACGGGTCTGTGCCGCATACGCCGCCGAGGACCGGGGTGTGAATCGCAGCGGTCACGACTTCCGGTGCCATTTCCAGCACGATTTCGTTGGCATTGCCATAGGGCATGAGGCCCGCAAGCGACCCACGTCCAGCCATCCGGAAACGGCCGGAGTTGTAGATGACCAGAAGGTCGATGCCGCCGCCTTCCTGAGCTTTGGCGGATGCTCCGTTCCCGGCTCCGCCACCAAGGATGGGCTCCCCGCGCTCCCGCCGGTCCTTCAGCTGGTCAATGATTGATGTTCGGTCCACTTTTACCTTCCCGATTTACGACGCCGCTTGACATAAGGGCTGCTCCTGCCGGAGTCTGAACTTGCCTCGGCACGCTTGGTTCTTGGCTCGTAGGCATACTCAATGATTCAACCCATGCGGTGCTCCCGCACAGTGCCATTGGAGTCAAAGTGGACGGAAAACCCAGCCAATACACAGTCCTTCGGATGCTTGGTAACTGGTCGGAGACGCCGACGGACGCCATGTTCCGACGCCTTGCCGACAAGCTCAGAGCCGATATCCAAGCCGGACAGCTTCCAGCGGGGGCCAAACTGCCCTCGGAGAGGGCTCTCGCGTCGACTCTGGGGATGAGCAGATCGACCGTCACTGCGGCCCTCGATCAGCTTCGTGCTGAAGGTCTCATCGACAGCCGCCAAGGCTCAGGCACGAGAGTGACGCGTGCGGGAGTTCAAGGGCGGGTGCGCGGTGATCACCGACTGGACACGTTTGTCGGCTCCATGTCAGACCTCGATCACATCGACCTGCGGAGTGCCGCTTTGCATGGACTCCCGATGGTCGCCGACGTTGTTGGAAACCTGGAAGCAGAGCTGCGAACGCTCGTAAGGGGCCACGGCTACCTGCCCGAAGGCCTCCCAGATCTGCGGGAAAAGGTCGCCGAGTACTATACGAACATGGATCTGCCGACCACAGCGGAGCAGATCCTCATTACGTCAGGAGCCCAACAGGGACTCCGAGTTCTGGTCCGCGCGCTGCTTGAGGCCGGGACCCCGGTGCTGATCGAGGAGCCATCCTTCAGGGGGGCGATCGAGACGTTGCGAAGCGAGGGGGCTCGGCTCAGTCCGGTCACCACCGATGAAGAAGGCCTGGTGCCGGCTGCATTTGAACGGGCTATTGTCGCCTCCCGCGCGAAAATCGCCTTTGTGCAGGCGACCGCGAGCAATCCCCGAGGTTCAACCATGAGCAGGCATCGGCGTCGTGAGATCGCCCGGATTTCAGACCGGTACGGCGTGACGATCATCGAGGACGCTGCCGTGGTGGATGCCTGTATCGACGAAGCCCCCCCGCCGCCCATTGCGAAGTATTCGCCCTCCACTATCGTCCTCGGATCGGCGAGCAAGAGTTTCTGGGGGGGTCTCCGTGTGGGCTGGGTCCGCACAACTCCGGCGCTTGCCGCCCAACTGGCGTCGGTCAAGAGCTCGGAAGATCTCGGAACATCGCTCATCGGCCAGCTCGCCACGGCAGCGCTGTTGCCGCGGATCGATGAGGCAAGGAGCCTTCGACGGGCTCATCTGCGGAGTCAGCGCGAAACGCTCACGTCAGCCCTCGAGGTATATCTGCCTGAGTGGACCTACACCATCCCGACCGGAGGCGCATCCCTCTGGGCGCACCTCCCGTCGGGCAATGCCACAGCTCTCGCCCAACGCGCAGTCAGACTGGGGGTCTCGGTCCTCCCTGGACCAATGTTCAGCAGCATCGACCACCTTGACGAATACATTCGGATCAGCTTCGCCTACGATCCCGGCATTATTGCCGAAGGTGTCGCACGTCTTGCCGGGGCTTGGGAGGCACATACCTCAGAGGCATGAGCGGGAGAAAGCTAGCCAAGCCTGCACTACTGGCAGGAGTTGTGGTGTGGAACACCGCGTATGGAACTGAGGAGCGTGCCGTCGCGGACGACGATGCGTGATTCCACAGCGGGTGTCCTCGGGTGGGTCGGGAAGATCAAGCGAGCTGATCGATCAACTGTTGCCGGCATGCTGAGCTCAGTGCTCTCGAACAGAAGGAGGGGCGTGTGTTCGGAACCGAAACATACGCCCCTCCTCAATCTCCCAGCAGGCGCAACTCCCGATGCTGAAGGGAATTGCCTACGGGCTGATTTGGTGGCCGACTTAGCTGGACGTCACGTCCGACCCAACCTCGATGCGAGTCGGTTGGCCCGGCTCGCCCATGTGCAGCGCCTCGAAGAAGGCAAGGATCTGAACGGCATCCTCAAGAGTGCCGTGTCGAAGCGGCTCCCCGGTCAGCGCAGCTTCGACGAACTCGATCAAGCTCGGGGCGTAACCCTGGAAGAAGTTGTTCTGGTTGTACAACTGGCCGAGGCTCATCTCTGGTTGCCACGTGAGCGGAGCCTGGCCATCATCCGTAAAGTACGTCGGCGTCCGGCCATACTCGCCGATCGCACCCCGCCGGTACCATGTCAGATGCACTGCATTCTCGACGACGACATTCGTTCCATCACCAACGACCTCCAGCCGCTCGAGCGGGCTCGTCTTCGCCTGCCCGGCCGTGAAGTGGAATATGCCGACAGCTCCAGTACGGAAGGTTCCAACCGCTACACCGCCGCCTCCACTGGGCGCTGGATAGTGACAGACTTCTTCAAGGGGCCCCATCGTCAGCAGCGCGGCACCGGCAGGATGCCAGATGTGGGTCACGGCTTTACGGACGGAAGGATCGGTCAGCGGTAGCCCGGGCACGGGTGGTATTCGCAGCGGATACTTACACATGAACGAAGTCGGCGCTCCGAACTCGGGTCGACTCACAATCTCCCGGACCTTTCTGAAGGCAGGGTAGAACATCGTCTTCGCACCGACCGCTGCGACCCTTCCAACCCGGTCCCGACGCGCAATTAGATCCCGAACCGTACGTACGGTCGCAGCGATGGGCTTGTCTGTCCAGACATGGCAACCTGCTTCCAGACAGCGGGCCACTAGCGATGCCGCGAGGGGCTCGTCCTGTTCCCAGCCATCGGCGGCGATTAGCACCGCGTCCGGCGCCGTGTCCTGAAGGAGCCGATCAAGATCGGTATACCAGGCTGGTGCTCCGAATGTCCGCGCGAAGGCCTGGGCGCGCGTGGCGTCGGGGTCCCATAGTGCTACGAGTTCGACGGGGACGCATGCGAGGGAGGGGAGGTAGTTCCGTAGTGCGTGGCCGGATGTGCCGAGAAATGCCACCCGTAGTCGATGCTTCGCCTCGTGCGCAAACACTACTGTGCTCCTCACAGATCGGTTCCCTGGTTGTTCGTCCCCGGCTTGGCGGAATCGACAGGCACGGGGGCACCCGAACTTAGCAGGGCAGCCTCATAGATCCGCGTAACGTGCAGTGCGAACGACAGATCGCACTGTGGCTTCGAGCCGCCGTCGAGTGCTGATGTACAGAAGTCGAGCAGCTCGTCGACAATGCCCTGGACAAAGAACGACATGTTTTCCAACGTCGCCAAGTTGTGTTCGACTTCCCATACGACGCTGCCGCTGTCGAGCCCCGGATGGGTGAAGTTTCGCTGGCGGCTGTACTCGAAAGGGATGCCACGATCATAGACAACTTTGGCGCTGTCCTCGATGACGATTCGACGGCCGTCGGAGCGGAGTTCATACCGCTCCATGCGGGCCCCTGGGAGAGAGCTCCCGGCTAAGAAGAGTGTTCCGATAGCGCCGCTCGTGAACTGGAGATGAACGGCGCCATGGGCCAACTCACCAGGGCCACGCACGGTTTGCACCGACTCGACCTCGCCACCAAGTGCCACCATGGCCGACAGCGGATGGCAACCGTTGCGGAGCCAGTTCGGTGTGTCACCCCTGTCGAGCACCCCGGCACCATCGCGCGGAATCGTCATCGGATAGACCGCAAGCAGCGAACGAAGCTCTCCGAAATCTGGTGCAGCGGCCAGTTCCTTGGCCTTGCGGACCGCCGGACGATAAGCCTTCTTATAACCCACCACGCACGTGCGGTCACCAACGGCTGACATCATCGCCTCGACGTCCGTAGCGCGAACCCCCGGCGGTTTCTCAACCCAGACGTGAAGACCTGCTTCGAAGGCCTGAATAACGAGCTGCGGATGTTGCCTCGGTCCGACGCAGATCAGGACAGCGTCCAAATCTGCGTTTGCAAACATGTCCGCGGCGTCGGTGAAAGACCGAACACCATACTCCTGGGCCGTTCGCTCGACCAGTTCTTTGTTGATGTCACAGACTCCCACAAGGGTGACCGGGAGAAAGTGCAGAGCAGGAAGGATGTTCCGATAGACATGGCTACCCACTCCGACAAGTCCAACCCGCAAGGTCTGTTCATATTCACGCTGATAGGTCATTTACAAAATCCGTTCTAGCTGATTTCAGGCTGAGAGGGCTGAGCAATGGCTTCTGGGGTCGATTCGAAAACCCCTACTGCTTGATGGCTCCCGTCAAAATTGAATGGGGAACGGAGAAAGCCAAGCTTGGCCGCGATCGGGCACGTTGGCCGACGCTAATTTTCCTTATTGGTTCGATGCTTGTTCACGTCCTTGAGATAACTGGCACATAGTCGTCTCGTTTTGAACAGCCCCTTTTTGAGGCCGCTAAGTGGACGCTAGCCGCCTACTCGCCGATTACTTCTCGGTAGGCCGTAGAGAAGGTGATCATGAGAACCGCCGGCCCGGAGCCGATATTGCGGGCGTTGTGGACAGTTCCCAGAGGGATTGAGATCGTGTCACCCTCGGACATCAGCAGTTGCTTGTCTCCCAACCGGTGGTCGATCATTCCACTGATGACGTGCAGCACTTCGTCGCAATTGGGGTGGTAATGCGGGGGATTCTGCTGACCCGGAGCGATGGTGCAGCGTCCAACTGTCATCGTGTCTGAGTTTCCGATAGCTCCCGATACCATCCATTCCAGCTTGCCCCAGTTCTGCGGCTCCACCACGGCCTCACAGCAAGGGGTCAGTCCACCAAGTCCCACTATGTTCTCCTGTCATTGACGGTCTTCCTCACCCACCATTGTCAAGGCATTTAATGCCCGATGACAGGGCCAATTTGACACTGGTGGTTGCCCGACCGCCGGCCGTGGCCACTGCGTTCATTAGAACCAACGGCTCGAATAAGAAGTGGGTTACGGGGTCGCACCCGCAGAGCACTTCTCTCACAGTGGGGCGTCAAGCGCATCGTACCTACAACTGGGATCCTGACCACTTCTGACCAAATGGACCTACTGCCAGTCCTATTGACACATCACAATGGACACGGACGAAGGAGTCGTTATGACAACAATAGCTATGCTCGGAGCGTTCGATACGAAGGCGTCCGAGTTCGAATTCCTCAGGAACGAGCTCCTGCAGCGGGGCGCGAAGGTTCTCGCCGTGGACTTCGGGGTGCACGACGGATCGCCGGCGTGGGCGGACATGCCGAGTTCGACCGTTGCCGATCTGGGCGGCGCGGACATCCGAGAGCTGATCCGGTCGCGGGATCGCGGCGAAGCGATGCAGGCAATGGCCAATGGTGCGGCAGCGGTTTTTCGCAGGCTCGGACGGGACGGCGCAATTGACGCCGCCATCAGCCTGGGCGGTACCGGCGGTACAGCTGTCGCAAGTGCGGCGTTCCGCCAACTTCCCCTGGGCCTTCCGAAGATGATCGTATCGACCGCGGCCTCCGGAAACACCGCCCCCTATATCGGGGAGAGCGACCTCATCCTCGTTCCCTCCATCACAGATGTCGCCGGACTGAACAGCATCCTCAGAAGTGTGATCGAGAAGGCTGCGGCGAGCATCGTCGCACAAGGGTCCGGCGGGAGCCGGCCAGCTAAGAGCGCCTCGACTGTTGCCGCAAGCATGTTCGGTGTCACCACGCCCTGTGTGGATCGCGCTCGAGGAGAGCTCGATCGGCGAGGGGCAGAAGTCGTCGTCTTCCACATGACCGGTACAGGCGGCCGCATGATGGAGCGCCTCATCCGTGAAGGATGGATCGATGCTGCCCTCGACATTACAACGACTGAACTCGCTGACGAACTCGTCGGTGGTGTATTCAGCGCCGGTCCGGAGCGGCTTTCTGCTGCTGCGCTCCGCGGCCTTCCCCAGGTGGTCTCTGTCGGTGCGCTCGACATGGTCAACTTTGGTCCCCGCGACAGTGTCCCCAGCGAGTTCTCGACTCGGCGCCTCTACCAGCACAACCCGTCGGTCACGCTGATGCGAACCACTCCCGAGGAGACTGAGGAACTCGGACGAAGGCTTGCGATGCGGCTCAATGCTTCGAATGGTCCCAGTACCCTCCTGCTCCCGCTTAGGGGTGTCTCGTCGTTGTCAGTGGATGGCGCTCCGTTCGCCGATCGCGTTGCGGACGAGGCGCTCTTCGCCGCCATCCGCGCGGAGGTTGATCCGGACCGCATCGACCTAGTCGAACTCGATACCGACATCAACGACCCCGTTTTCGCTGACCGAGCGGTGTCGGCGCTACTTTCGAATATGGCCCGATCCGGCGTGCCTGTGGGCTGATGAACCCGCCCGCAGCGGAGAAGACCGAGAGGAATTGATAAGCGCGAGGAGCAGTACGCACAACCAGATGAGCACGGCAAGCTCTCTTCGCAGAGTGGGGTCACGGCGACATTGCTCCCCACAGAAAAGGCACCGTTCCGGAGTGGCAAAAGCCACCAACTTAAACTACCTCGTTCCGGGTGTCTCGGCACTCCATAGACGGATCTGGAGGGCAATACCGAGTTGTCCTAGACGAGACAGCGGGTCTCCTCCGACTACAAGCGCGAACTCCGCCTGATGCGTTCCGCCGGGCACGCCTAGGGTAAAGTCGAGCTTACGTAGGGGAGTATCCCAAGCGCTAGGTCCGTCAACACGCAAGGCACAGACGCCTTGCCGGGCCTAGCGGATCGCCGTTTGAGCGTCGCTGCCTTCAGGCACACAGACGCAGGCAGGTCGGAGAGACTTACGCCGTTTTGGCGTACCTACGAAAGGCATTTTAGATGCAACTTCCCGCCTGGTTTGAGATCGGCTCCTTCGTCGTTCTCGGAATCATTCTCCTTGTCGACCTTCTCCTGGTGGTCAAGCGTCCGCGTGAACCCTCCATGAAGGAAGCAGGCCTCTGGGTCGCCTTCTACGTCACCCTCGCCCTGGTGTTCGCCGGAGCGATGTTCGCCTTCGCCGGCCCGGAGCATGGCAGCCAGTTCATCGCCGGTTGGGTGACCGAGTACAGCCTGAGTATCGACAACCTCTTTGTCTTCATCATCATCATGGCGCGGTTCTCGGTGCCCCGTAAGTACCAGCAGGAAGTGCTCATGGTGGGCATCATCATTGCCCTGGTCCTGCGCGGAATCTTCATTGCCCTCGGCGCCGTGGTGATTGAGCAATTCAGCTGGGTCTTCTACATCTTCGGCGCGTTCCTGCTGTGGACCGCCTGGAAGCAGGCCACGGACAACGGCGAAGACGAAGAAGAGAGTTCCGAGAATCCCTTCATTGCCCGCATCCGCAAGATCGTCCCGGTGTCGGAGAAGTTCGACGGCGGCAAGCTCCGCACCACGGTCAACGGCAAGAAACTGTTCACGCCCATGCTGATCGTCTTCGTGACCATCGGTATGACGGACCTCTTGTTCGCCGTGGACTCCATTCCGGCCATCTTCGGACTGACCCAGAGCGCCTTCATCGTCTTCACCGCCAACATCTTCGCCCTCATGGGCCTGCGCCAGCTGTACTTCCTGCTCGGCGGCCTCATGAACCGACTGGTCTACCTCAAGCACGCATTGTCGGTCATCCTCGCGTTCATCGGCGTCAAGCTGGTCCTGCACGCCATACACGTCAACGAACTGCCCTTCATCAACGGCGGCCACCATGTCGAATGGGCACCGGAAATCCCGACCTATGTCTCCCTCGCGGTCATCATCGGCACCATCGTCGTGGCCGTTTTCGCGAGCCTTCTCTCCCCGGCCGCCAGCAAGTCCAAACTGGACGCCCGGCTCGAGGAAGACTCCCGTAAGACACATTGAGTGCAGACGACTCTGAAAGCGACCTCATCCGCCCGCGGAGGGGCTTCCGGCACGTGTACTCACTTGGACGATCGCTGTCGCTACCAAGATTGTTTCGCTAGGGCTGTAGACAGACGCTCCTCGAACCCCTAGCATTGAAGCATCCAAAACCCTTGTAAACGTTTCCAATACAGAATGTTGGAAACGTTTACAAGGCCCGAGCTAGATGACATTTCCATCTCAATGGAGAGAAGTAATGCAAGAGAAACCAAACCTTCACCATGTCGCGCAATTGGCAGGCGTTTCAATTGCCTCGGCTTCAAGGGCGCTCACGGGGCAATCCGCAAGTGCTGAAACGGTGAAAAAAGTGCGGGCGGCAGCCAAAAAGCTGGGCTATGTTCCGGATGCCACGGCACGCACGCTCCGCCTGGGTGGTACGCGCCAGGTTGTCTTTGCCGTTGACGACATCGGCAACCCGAACTACGTAGCAATGCTCAGGGCCGTGGAACGATCGCTCGGCAGCCGGGGAATCCGTCTAAGCGTCTCGGCGACGGGACGGGACCCGAAGCAGACGCTCGATCTTGTGCGCAGCCTGAGTGTCGGCGTAGCCGATGGCCTCATCATCTCGCCCATCAGGGTGACCCCTGAACTGCGACGGGCTCTTGCCGAATGCGTCGTCCCGGTCGTTGTCATTGGATCACTAGACAAAGAGACCGACATTGACCGCGTCCGTGTGGACTCCGCCATGGCTGTGGAAATGGCAGTGGATCACCTCGTTGAGACGGGGCGCCGGAACATCGCATTTATCAACGGCCCGCTGGACACCAACCCAGGTGCGGCTCGTCAGCGCGGTTTTGAGTCGGCAGCTGCCAGACACGGGTTGCACTCAGCCGGACCGATGGTGTGCGCTGACGACTTTACGGCCTCAGCCGGCCTCGCGGCGGCAAAGAAGCTCCTGGAAAACGACAAGGGCGCAGGGAAACCGATCGATGCCATCGTGGCGGCAAATGACCTCATTGGCGTTGGCGCGATCAGCGCTTGCGTGAGCTCCGGCTTCCGAGTCCCCGACGATATCGCCGTGACCGGCATCGACGACACTGAAATTGCCGCTGTGTTCAACCCGCCGCTGACGAGCGTGTCACTTCAAGCTGAAGAGCGTGGGAGCCTGGCCGCCCAGCTGCTGTTGAAGCGGTTTGAGGACCCCTTCCGGGATCCGGAGTTGCTAACCGTCGACCCGGTTCTCATGATCCGTGCGTCCTCGGCCTCACTAGAACTGGAAGGGGCACTCTGATGCCGCTGGATCTCAAACCACGTGCGGCCAGCACGACTTCCCCGAAGTTGAGCGGGAACCGCAAGAAGCGCTCACCCAACCGGTCGACGCGACTGGAAACGGCCGGACTCGTCCTGCCTGCGCTCATCCCGATATTGGTGCTGAGTGTGGGGCCGCTTCTCTGGGGGGTGTACCTCGCATTTACCGACGCGAGCTTCGCCCAAAACCGTGTCCCGAATTTCGTTGGCCTGGACAACTTCGTCAATCTGGGTTCCGACTCGGCTTTCTGGAATTCCTTCAGTGTCGGCCTTATCTGGGGATTGACGGTGACGGCGGGGCAGTTCGTGTTGGGGCTTGCACTGGCGCTGTTGCTGAACACCAACATCAGGTTCCGCGGTGCCGCCCGGCTTCTCGCCCTCCTGCCATGGGCGATGCCACCCGTCGTCGTGGCCATCATCTGGCAGATGATCTATTCACCAACCAAGGGGCCGATGAACTGGTTGCTCAGGACGGTCGGTCTGCCATCAGACATTAATTGGCTCGGCGACTTCACATGGGCGCTGCCCGCCGTGATTCTCGTCGGCATCTGGGCCGGTATGCCTCAGAACACCATCACCCTGCTGGCTGGCCTGCAGCAGATTCCTCGCGAGTTGTTGGAAGCCGCCGAAGTCGACGGCGCCGGAGCGTGGCGCCGGTTATTCCACGTGACACTTCCCTCGCTGCGCCCGATCACTGTGTCGATCACAGCGTTGAGCTTCATCTGGAACGTCAATTCCTTCGGGCTGGTCTACGTCCTGACCCAAGGCGGCCCCGGCACCTCAACCATGCTGCCGATGCTCTTCACCTATACCGAGGCGTTCAAGGCTCGCAACATCGGTATGGCCTCGGCGATGGGCGACATTATCGCCATCTTCATCATCGCCATCCTGGCCGTGTATCTGTGGCTTCAATTCCGAGGGGAACGCAAATCATGAGACTCACCACATCCCTGGCCAGAGGCGGGCAGTACATCGCGCTGTTCCTCTTCCTCGTCTTCCTTGGGTTCCCGCTGTTGTGGCTTATTTCGGTGTCGCTGAAAACATCCCCCGAACTCAACACGCTTGCCGTGAACCTCATTCCGTCACCGGTGACCTTCGAGAATTACGTTGAGGCATTCAACGGTCGAGGACTCGTTCTGGCGGCAGTCAACAGCATCGGCGTCGCTCTCGTCGCTACGTTCATCGTTATGGTCATCTCCGTTCCAGGTGCCTATGTCCTGGCACGAGCCCGAGGTCTCGCCCGCAAAGTAGGCACAGGATGGATTCTTATCAGCCAAATCATGCCCGTGGTCCTCATCATCATCCCGCTTTTCCTGATTCTGAAGAACCTCCATTTGATCGACTCACTCATCGGGCTCACCGTCGTTTATGTCGTCTTCACCCTGCCCTTCTCCTTATGGATGCTTCAAGGGTTCATTGCTTCAATCCCCCTTGAAATTGAAGAAGCCGGCGCCATCGATGGTGCCAATAAATTCACCGTGCTCTTCCGCCTGATCTTCCCGCTTCTGCGCCCGGGTCTCATTGCAACGGCAATGTTCACTTTCGTCATCGCTTTCAACGAGTTCTTCTTCGCCCTGGTATTGCTGCAGAGCCCCAACACCTACACCCTTCCCGTTGCGCTGGCCGCGTTCGTAGGTTCGGACGGGCGATTGGATGTAGGGCCCCTCGCGGCAGCCGCCGTGCTCGCGAGCATCCCGAGCATCGTCTTTTTCGCCATCCTCCAGCGTCGACTCGGCAGCGGCCTGCTGTCCGGAGCTGTCAAAGGATGACAGGACTTCAATTCATGCCCTCAAACCAAACGAAAATCCACCCCAACCACGGAGACGAGAAATGAAACTTCAGAAATGCGCGGTCGTACTTGCCGCGGCTACCTTAACAACCGGGCTGTTGTCCGGATGCGGGGGCAACAGCCCGGCCGCCTCCGGCCCGGTGACGCTCACCTTCCAGGCGTTCGCGAACACCCCGGACGGGCAGACTGCGAACAAGAACATCGTTGACGCCTGGAACAAGGCCAACCCCGGAACCACCGTAAACCTCGTCATGACGCCCATCGACAGCATCTACGAGAAGATCAGTACCCAGATGGCCGGCGGCACTGCACCAGACATCCTGATGGACGACTCGCAGGACATTCGCCAATACGTGAATGACGGCGACATCGCCGACCTCACTCCGTTCTTGTCCAAGGACACGGTGAACAGCATCGATCCGGGTGTGCTGGACACCGTCAAAATCAAAAACACCATCGCCGGCGTTCCGACCGAGATGCAAACCTACGTTGTTCTGGCCAACAAAGACCTGTTGGACGCCGCCGGCGTCAAGATTCCCACCGGAGAATCGATGACGTGGGATGAATTGCAGTCGATCGCTAAGGCAACTACCAAGAACGGCGTCAGTGGAATTACCTGGGGTCTGAAAAGCCCGACGGCCGCTTTCGTCAGCCTCGGCCTCGGATTCGGGGCCAAATACTTCACAGGAAGCGACAAGAACGCCCAGGCGAGTATCGGATCGGCAGAGCTAGAGATCCCTC
The DNA here is from genome assembly GCF_056398685.1 of Arthrobacter sp. 01T428. Taxonomy (NCBI): domain Bacteria; kingdom Bacillati; phylum Actinomycetota; class Actinomycetes; order Micrococcales; family Micrococcaceae; genus Arthrobacter; species Arthrobacter sp. 01T428. Next base: position 40,765 of record NZ_JBFTPW010000031.1, read on the forward strand.
AACGCGTCAAAACAATGATCACCGACGGCACTATGGACCGCGTAGGCGTCTCGCAGGCAAGCGGCGATGTTCTCCCCACGTTCTATAGCGGCAAAGCGTCCATGGTCATGCTGCAGTCGTACCACATTGCCGATGTCGCCAAGAATGCTCCTGCTGGTTTGAAGTGGGTCGTGCTTCCGCCCCTCAAGGGTGCAACCGGCACCCAGCAGGCGGCGATTCCTACGACACTTTCGGTGACGGCGAATTCAAAGAACCCTCAGCAAGCCGCGAAATTCCTCGAGTTCTATATGTCGGCAAAGAACCTGTCCGATCTGAACCTTGCCGAGGCATTGATTCCACCGACCAAAGACGCCCGTGCCGCCTTGGCGACAGCGACTGCGGACAAGAACGGTTGGGCGACAGTCCTTGAATCAGGCAGCAATCTTGTTGCCCCGCCAGCATCGGCCGCGACCAGCTACCCGGCGTGGAAGTCAACCGTCGCTACACCGGCATACCAGCAATTCCTCTCTGGCTCCATCGACTCGGAAGCTCTGAAAAACAAGCTCGTCGATGGCTGGACCCAAGCAAACAAAAAGTAGACAACCCTGGCCCAGGCGATGCTTTGTCGCCTGGGCCAGGAACAACATCCGTTACAGGAAGGCTTGACATGAACTGGATTCGGGAACGCGCGACAGCGATTCTCGCGGGCTCCGCCATCGGCGATGCTCTTGGAGGCGCCACAGAAGGGTTCAGCCCCGAGCAGATACAGGAGCGATATGGCTCCAGGGTCGGTGGAATTGTGCCCCCGTTCTACGAGAACTGGAAGACACAGCGCCCCGTCAGCCCGTATCACAAGGGCGATGGCCACATCACGGATGACACTTTGATGACCCAAGCGCTGATCAAGGTGTATGACAAGAAGCGCACCCATCTTGATGCCTTCGCCATCGCACATGACCTCGTGCCGCTGCTGCAGACTGAATTTTGGTGGGTACCGGAGTTCGAGCGGGAATCCATTTTGTTGCAGCGGATCTTCCTGGCCGAGAAGTATCTCGTACTGCGCCTTCAGTATGGCCACGTGGACCCCCGCGAGGCCGGTGTTGGCAACGCGATTAACTGCGGTGCTGCCATGTACATGGCCCCCGTCGGCATCGTAAATATCGGTAGCCCCGCCCGGGCATACGACGAAGCAATCGACATGGCCGGCGCCCACCAGGCGAGCTATGGCCGAGAGGCCGCCGGAGTCTTCGCGGCTTCCGTAGCTGCCTCGGCAGCCCCCGGCGCGACAGTGGAGAGTGTCATTGAATGGGCGCTTTCCTTGGCTCATGATGGGACACGAGAGGCCATCGCCGCCACCGTTGCTGCCGTCCGGGAACTGTCCGAAACCGCAACCGACGACGAGATCGGCGCTGCACTGCGCGATGCGATCCGACCCTTCGACACGGTCGGAGAAAAGTACCGGGAACCGAACATGGACGCCCGGACACCCTCCCGTACCAAAGCCATCGAAGAGCTGCCGGTGGCCCTGGGACTGCTCGTGGCCTACAACGGCGACTTCCGGAAGTGCATTCTCGGAGCGGTCAACTACGGCCGTGACTCCGACTCCATCGCCAGCATGGTCGGTTCGATCGCGGGCGGATTGGGAGGCACCGAGGCAATCGCAACTGATTGGTACGAGGCCATTGAGAAAGCCAGCAAAGCCGACTTTGGACATTACGCGGACCTCATCGCCGAAGTCGCAGAACAGATCATCGGCGATGACCTGAACGAAGCGAACCACCGCATCGAAGTCCTGCAAAGCCTCCGCCCGAGCGCATCCATCCTCCTCTGAGCCCAAGGACTTGACATGACCCTGACAAAACACATAACAACCCGCGACCGAGCACGCGGCTCGATGGCCGGCCTTGCCCTCGGCGACGCCATCGGCCGTCCCGTCGAAGCACTCTCCGCCCAAGAGATCCAAGCACGATATGGGCGGATTACAGGATTCGTCGAAGACAAGCCGGCCGGGAGTGACGACACCGAATACGCCCTTCTCACCGCCAAGACCATCCACAGAGTGGGGCTCGGAGCGACCCGCTTCGATTTCGCACAAACCTGGCGCGAAGACGTGCTGCCTCAAACCGACAACTTCAAAGGCGGCGGGTTCAGTGAAATGGCAGCAATCGACAACCTCAGGCGAGGTCTACAACCACCTTTGACCGGCGACCATAACCATGCATGGAGTGATGGACTCGCGATGCGGGTAGCACCCCTGGGAATTGTTGCAAACGGAGACCGCGAACTCGCCGCCCACCTCGCCATAGAAGACGGCGTAGTGAGCCACAGCGGTGAAGGCGTGCATTCCGGGGTCGTCGTTGCCGTCGCCGTGACCGCAGCCATGACCGGCGCTAACGCCCGCGAATGCTTCCAAGCTGGTCTCGACGCGATCCCCGCAGACTCGTGGACCGCCCGCAACCTTCGCGACGGACGCGACCTCGTCGATTCCGGGCTCGGTCACGATGAACTCGCCCTGGCACTTCACGACAGGCTCGCCGTCCCCGACTATTTCTGGTCTGACGTTGCCCCCGAAGCCGTTGGACTCGCGATGTCGAGCCTGCTGGTTGGCGACGGTCACTTTGCCCCCAGCATGCTGTTCGCCGTGAACATGGGGCGCGACGCCGACACGAACGCTGCAATCGCCGGTTGCATCGCCGGAGCGATCTCCGGGGCCGATTCCTTCCCGCCGGAATGGCTTGCGGGCCTGTATCCGGTCGAAGGTTCGTGCATCCGATCCCTGGCGGGGATCCACCCACTGGACGCGGCGGACGACCTGCTGCGCCTGATTGAAGGAAATACCAAATGACGACCCTTACTGAGACCATCGTCCGTGGACTGACCGCCGGAGATACCAGTTCTTCGATGAACGCGGACTTCCACATCTACTCGCTTCCCCCGAAAAGGGTGAACCGGCTACGCATCCTGAGCAAACTCGCTGATGACTCCCGACAAACCAACGTCCCCCGACCGTTCGCGCATGCCAACCCACCCGCATTGCTTCACCCCGCGCCGGGCGAGGCAGTTGAGTGGTTCTCGTTCTCGCTCCGACAGCAGCAGAGCTCACTGGATGAAAACACCCGCCTTGCGGGGTGGCTTGAGCTCGCCGAACTTGACCCGCCCATTCGGACGCGCATCGGCACACGTGCTGCTCTCCTGAACCTCAAGAGGGGCCTCACTCCCGCGCAGTCGGGAAATGACAACCCGCACTATTTCGATGACCTCGCGATGGTTCGAGTGCTGGCAGCAGTCGCCACGTTCCCACAGGATTCCCAGGCCGCACTCGCTGCAGCGACGGCAGACGCAGAATTCACCACGGCTTCCGACGGTCTCTGGTGCGCTCGAGCGACCGCACAACTCTTCTCACGACTAGCGAACGGCGACGCACCACGCGAAGCAGTCCTCTCGGCGATTGAATTGCTCCCCAATGACACCTGGAGTCGCCGAATCGCCGAGACATCCCTCGAAGTGGCCGCAGCAAGCAACGGCCCGATCGAACGCGCCCGACGGTTGAGCATCGAGGTTGGAGACTGGATCTACAGTTACCCGACTGCCGCCCCGGAAACCCTCGGTTTCCTGCTCGCGCACGTCGCTTCAGCACGAAACGCAGACGACCTCATGCTCGGCGCCCTCAGCCAACCCCGAAATGGAGCCACCCTGCCTGCACTGGCCGGCGCAGCAGCAGCGGTCATGTTCGGCACCGACTGGATTCCGGCTGACCTCACCCTCGACTCCATCAAGCTCAGCGGCATCGCGATCCCGCAATACCGAGGACAGCACGTCACGAATGGCGTCACGGTCAGCGCATGAACCAACACTCGACGGCGCGCGTGGTTGTCGTTGGAAGCATCAACCGGGACACTGCGATCCGGGTGCTACAACTCCCTCGCCCAGGAGAGACCACGCTCGCGATAAGCTCCACCCAATCCGGTGGAGGAAAAGGAGCCAATCAAGCAGTTGCGGCAGCCCGGGCCGGAGCCGCTCCAACAACGCTCATTGGCGCAATCGGTGACGACCGGATCGGGGAAGAGCTGGAGCGCGCGTTTCGCGCCGAGGGCATCCACACGCTCCTAGAAGTAGCCGAAGGTGAGGCGACAGGACAGGCATTCGTCAGTGTCTCGGAAAACGGGGAGAACTCGATAGTCGTCATTCCCGGCGCGAATTCGCGGTTCCGGGCGTTGACTCCCCAAGCCGCTGAAGCCGTCGGGCAAGCGAGTGTAATTCTGTGCCAGCTCGAAACGCCCCCCGAACTGCTTTTCGACGTGGCGAGAGCGCGTCCAGTGCAATCATTGCTCATCCTCAATGCGGCACCAGCCATACCCATCGAGGAAACACTGTGGGACCTCGTGGATATGTTGATCGTGAATGAACACGAGGCTGCTGACTACGCAGGCACTTCTGGTGACATTGACGCCATCGTCCAACGCCTACTGACCAAGGTGCCCCGGGTGGTCATCACCTTGGGCGGCGAGGGCTGTGCCTACTACGACACGAACGGTGAACATATCAGGGTTCCTGCCTATGCCGTCGACGCCATCGACTCGACAGCCGCCGGAGATACATTCTGCGGTGTCATCGCAGCACGTTTGGCACTCGGCGAGCCGATCGGCGACGCAATGAAGGCAGCCGGGGCGGCAGCGGCGATCGCCGTTAGCCGACCCGGCGCGCAATCCGCAATCCCAACCTTCACACAAGTCGGAACCCTCCTAAGGTCGGATGCCGAATGACCGATGCGGACGGATCCACCTGCCACTGGGTATCCAACGGCTCCCGGCACATCGTGAACGTCGGCAGTTCAGCATTTGCACTTGGCAGCTTGGCTTGGACCTCCCAGCGCTCGACGCTGACAGGGTCCCAGTGCCGATTGCAGCCTGGTTGCGGATCTCACCCCGCGTCCGCCCAAATTCCGGTCTCAGCCTTCGATTCACAAAGGTGATGACGCACGGCCGCGGCATGCGCGCTGGAACCGCTCCAGAGCCCCGAATTGAAAACAAGAAAGGAGAGGCAGCATGCCACCAACAACCTCAAGGATCACTGTCAAAGTTGAGGACCCTGAATCAAGGGACCGGCAACTTGAACAGACGTGCGCTCTGCTTCGCAAGGAAGCAACAGATCGCGGCATTGTCGTAACCAGGTTCGACCACACCACCTTCGAGGTCGCCCTGAGCCCCGACGTTCCGTTCGGCCTCACCCGCGAACTCGATTTGCTCTGACTCGGAGCCGGCTGCGTGTCCCGGTCATCCCGCCCAATCACTCGCACCGGAGGCCCCGGACCTGCCGAAGGGACAGCACGTGACAGAGCAGCATCAAGGGGACCCGCATCTGGAAGAACAGCATTGCGAGGAGGCACAGAAGCACCCCCTGGTGATTTGGACAAGTCTCAGCCCCGGCGACGCCGTGTCGATTCGAGGGCTCGGGACCCGCGACTGGACCGGAACAGTCGAATCCAGGACCAGCGACGGGCTCGTAATCTGGATAAGGGACGATCTCAACCAGAGGAGATCTTTCCATTTTCGCGAATGTCAGTCCGTCCGCGTAATCAAAAGATCCACGGCTATACGCCACCGGCAAGAACGACCTGCGCCCTAGACCTTGATGTTGGAGGCGGAGTGCAGGCCTTCCCGGCCCCAGGCTTCCACGCCCTGTGACCAGGACTGGAGGATGGTCAATGGGACGATGCCGCGGGATCCGTGATGGCTGTAAACGGTTAGGCAGTTCGCACCAGCGCAGACGTTGGTTGCCTGATCGAGGACCCCCGCGCTGGGGACGCCATCTGTCCATGTGGAAAGATCGCCGCCCGACTATGGAGTCAGTGCATCCTAGATGGCGCTGGCACGGTTGGCGGACCGGCCTGCCGTGACGTCCGTGATCCTCCGAGCCCCCACGACTGAGCAGTTGGCGGGACAACCTTGTCGCGGGGGACTTGGGACTCAGCCGCGAGGAGGCCCCCGCGGTCCACTCAGGCCACCAGCCCCGGACGACGCCTACCCGTCCGGTCCGATGGCCCAGAAAGCAACGGAGCCGGAAGATCGACGGCGGCCGGTAATTCCGGTGACGGGCCCTTGTGGTTCTCCATATCGGACCAAAGACAGTCACCACGTGTAGGACGCCCGACGGATTGTCGGGAAACATCGAGCAACTAAAGGAAGTTCCGAACAAAATGGAATTCAGATACTTGGGTAACAGCGGCTTCAAAGTCTCGGAAATAACATTCGGCAACTGGCTGACCCACGGTTCGCAGGTGGAGAACGACATCGCCGCCCAGTGCGTACGCGCGGCGCTCGATGCCGGCATCAGCACCTTTGACACGGCCGACGTCTATGCCGACACCGCCGCGGAGACCGTTCTGGGCGAGACACTGAAAGAGGAACGCCGTGAATCCTTGGAGATCTTCACCAAGGTATTCGGCCCCACCGGCCCCAAAGGCAAAAATGATGTCGGACTGTCCCGCAAACACATCATGGAATCGATCAACGGATCGCTCTCCAGATTGCAGACAGACTATGTGGACCTTTACCAGGCCCACCGCTACGACTTCGAAACGCCCTTGGAAGAGACCATGCAGGCCTTCGCGGACATCGTGCGGCAGGGCAAAGCGCTATACATCGGTGTGAGCGAATGGACTGCCGAGCAGCTGCGCGAGGCCCATGCTCTTTCCAAGGAACTTGGCTTCCAGTTGATTTCGAACCAGCCGCAGTACAACATGCTGTGGCGGGTCATCGAGGCGGAAGTGGTTCCGGCGTCGCAAGAGCTAGGCGTGTCCCAAATCGTCTGGTCCCCCATGGCACAGGGTGTCCTAAGCGGGAAGTACCTGCCCGGCCAGCCGGCCCCTGAAGGCAGCCGCGCCACGGATACGAAAGGCGGCGGAAAAATGATCCAGCGGTGGATGCGCGATCACGTGCTCACCGGTGTACAGGACCTCAAGCCGATCGCTGAGGAAGCCGGGCTGACAATGCCCCAGCTTGCGGTCGCCTGGGTGTTGCAGAATCCGAACGTTGCTTCGGCAATCGTGGGTGCCTCCCGGCCCGAACAGATCGCGGACAACGTCGCGGCGGTTGGCGTGAAGCTTGAGGCAGAGGTCATGAAGCAGATCGACGACGTCATTGGTACGCTCGCCGAACGCGATCCCGCACGGACGAAAGGTTCGTCGCCGACCCCTCGAGAAGCGTAAGGCCGCGCGAGGAGGCTGTCGCCATCCAGATGCCAGAACGCGTCATCAGAACTCGCCAAGCTCAGCAGCCTCACGGCTAAGCCTGGACCTCTCTGCAATTTGATGAGTGAGGCAAAGGCTGCTGAGGGGAGTGGTCCAATGAAGCCAACCCTGACCTTGTCACAGCGGGTGCGGTTCCTGAGTTACCGTCGAGGCAACGATATCGGCGTCCAGGGCGCCGCCACCCACCCTGGCGGCACGAGCCAGCCTGCCTCACCGGAAACCCGTGGGCCACGCATCCCGGCAGCAATGCCGGCGGGTGGGATAACCCGGACTCCGAACCGCGGTTCTAAATGTCCCCATTTTGATCGAGGCCAGTAGATACGCCGGGCCGCCAGAACTTCGCCCGCGTTCTGTAGTGTCAGTGCCTGCCCTCTTCGGAGAGCCCACCAGCAATGTCAGCGGGCCGGCCAGTCCGGGCTTCCGGAAAATTTAAGTACTCACCACTCGTGTATAGAGCACCTGAAAAAGGTTGACTCATAACAAGAGGCTTGGTTTACGCACCGGCCGGACTTCGGTGTCTGGCTGACAGACGGGACCAGCGGCGGGAGAGAATCTCGGTTCCTGGCATGGATTCTCCACTACCCCCAGACGCCGCTGGCCCCCTGGGGTCGATGCCCGCGCCCAGCGGGAGCTACCCTCAACGGATCCCACGTTCCAGCCGCGGATAACTCGAATTGCCCCACTCTCGCACAATTCGTCGGACACACCTTCACCATCCGCATATGGCCCCTGAGACGTCTCCGAAATCGGGGTCCACGAGCATATGCGTAGCCATCGACCAAGACCACTCCGGTCTCCGGCTCGGTCTTCGCGACATTGAAGCCACGCGCGGATCCCGTCGGCTACGCACCGAGACCGGTTGATACGTCCCTGACCCGACCCCCGACATCTTTGACTGTCGCATGGGCGGTGAAATGTCAGTGGGGTCGACTAGACTTTATTCGAACATATTTTCGAATAAAGGTGTGTCATGAGTCTTGCTTTGGACCCTCGCATGATAGACGCGGGGGCGCCTCCGGGGCACGTTCCGGTGGCACCGGTGGCCGTCCCGGCGGGCTACCCGTCTCCGAGCCAGGACTATTTTTCCTCGGAACTCGACCTGAACGAACACCTGATCAAGGACAAGACCAGCACCTTCATCGTTCGGGTGTGCGGGGACTCCATGGAGCCGGGCGGCATCAGCGACGGCGACGAACTCATCGTAAACAAGGCATTGGAGCCCAAGGACGGGTCCGTGGTGGTGGCGATCCTCGACGGCGAACTGACCATCAAACGGCTGCGGATCACCAGAGCCGGCGTGATACTGCAGGCAGACAACCCCAAATACCCGCCGATCCGCGTCCAGGAACTCTCGGATCTGCGGATCTGGGCTGTTGCGATCAGATGCCTTCACTATGTCTAGGCCGGCGGTGATGCGCCGCATGCAGGAAATCGCCCACATCGACGTCAACTGCTTCTACGCCTCCGCCGAAAGGATCTTCGATCCTTCCCTCGAAGGCAAACCCCTCATAGTGCTCTCGAACAACGACGGCTGCGCCGTAACGCGCTCAGATGAGGCCAAGAGGCTCGGGATCGTTCTGGGAGAGCCGTGGTTCAAACTCGCACCACGGGCCAAGGAATGGGGCCTCGTGGCGAGGTCCAGCAACTACGAGCTCTACGGATCGATCAGCGCCAGGGTCATGGAGCTCCTGGCCCGGTACTCGGCCTGGCAAGAGGTCTACAGCATCGATGAATGCTTCCTGGGAGTCAAGGGCTCCGGAGAGGATCTGCTGGCCCTGGGACGGGCCATGAAAGACGCCTGCCGGACCCACGTTGGCGTGCCCGTCTGCGTGGGCATAGCCCCCACGAAAACCCTGGCAAAGCTCAGCAATAAGTGGGCCAAGCACAACCCCGTCTTCGATGGGGTGTGCCGGTGGGAATCCGTGCCGGCGGCCGAGCGCGAAGCGCTCATGTCCCGCCTGTCTGTGAGTGAGATCTGGGGCGTGGCCACCAGGCTCACGAAACGCCTGGCGGGGATGGGGATCTACTCGATTCTTGACCTGTCCAAGGCAAATCCCGTGGCGATCCGGGACAAGTTCTCGGTGGTGATGATGCGCACCGTCCTCGAGCTGCAGGGAACCCCTTGCATCCCCATGGAGGAAGAGCGGATAGGCCGGGACCAGCTGATCTTCTCCCGGTCCTTCTCCAAACCGATCACGACGGCGGCGGACATGCGCCAGGTCATGAGCGTGTATGCGCAGCAGGCCAGCGCCCGCCTGGCCAAACATGAGCTGCAGGCCAAAGTGCTGACCGCGTTCGCCGGCACGTCCTACTACAGTCCCGGCGACACGTCCTACCCGTCCGTGTGCGTCGCGCTGCCGATGCCCACCGCCGACCCGGTGATCCTCACCAAAGCGGCCCACGCCCTCATTGCCAGGATCAACGACGGCGTGAAATACGTCCGCGCCGGGATCATGGTCACCGACCTGCGGCCCAGCGGGAACCAAAGGCCCTTGGAGCTGTTCGAAAACGTTCACGAGGAACGCGGAATCGGCCCGCTGCTGGAACAAGTGGCCGGCAAATACGGCAGGGGCTCCATCGGGCTCGGCCACGCCGGCATCAAGGGCGGCCCGGACTGGACCATGAAACGAGACATGCTCTCACCCCGCTACACCACCCACTGGGACGAACTGCCCCTCGTCAAGGCCGCCTAAACCCCCGCTTGCCGGAGCCTTTCGCTGGGTCAGGCGACGGGGTTGTCGACGGTTTCCAGGCGCTGACGGCCGTCCTCGTCTTTGACGAGTTCGACGGGACGGAGGGTCCAGTTGGCGGCAACGTCGTACGCTTCACCGCGGACCAGATCCAGCAGTCCGGCGCCGTCCTTGTCCCGGGGGTCCAGCCATGCATCGATGGTGGCAGGGGACAGGGGGACCGGGAGGCGGTCGTGCAGCCCGGCCAGTTGTGCCAGGGCGGGGCGGTCTGGGTTGGCTGGGGGAGAGGCCATGGTCAGGACCGTGCAGGAGAGCAGCCACGCTTCCGGGTGGGTTTCGTCTTCGATGGCCGGGTTGTGCCAGGGAGCGAACAAACCGGCGAAGGCGATGCTATCGTTCCCGCTGGCGGGGGTGATCTCGTAGCGTTGTTTCGGGTCCGTGCGTTTTGGCCCGGACTTCTTCCACTCGTAGTACGAGGACACTGGAACGGCCGCGCGCCAGCGGGGGACCGAGTTCCGGAACGTCGCCTTCTCCAGCGCGGTTTCGGAGACAGCGTTGAAGGTTGCGAACTTCGACTCGAACGTTTTCGCGAAGGTGGGGATGAGTCCCCATCTGCCCACGGACAGTTCCCGGGCCACCGTGACGTCCTCGCTGAGCCGGCCCTGCAGGAACGGCACCTGGGTGGTCGGGCGCACGTCCAGGTTCGGTGCCGGTTCCCTGACCCCGGCGCGCAGCTGCGCGCCGAACTCGATCCCGAGCTGGTTCATGTCCTTGGTGAATGCGTAACGCCCGCAGATAGCTGGCTCCCTTCCACGCACAGTCCCGGAGGCTTGCCGCGCGGGGCGGACCAAGTCTCCCGGGGACAAGTAAGGTCCCGCCTGATGGGGGCCAGGCGGGACACGGCCACTGTACCAAGGACGGCTGACGGGTCAAGGCATGGCACCTTTCGGATGCGCCGGCAGAAGGCCAGGCCGGCGTCCCGCGTCTGTCCGGTGGCGGACGGCGGGTACCGGCCCGAAAGCCGGTACCCGCCGCCAACCCCGCTTAGGGGGCTACGTGCCAGAACCAGCGGATCAATTCAACCGCGAGGCGGATGACGTTGATCGCAAGGTTCCAGGCGCCCCATGGTTCCTCACGTTTCCGTTTGGAGCTCATGCCGGCACCTCCTCCCTGTGGGCGGAGGTGCGACCCGGTCCGCTGTTCCGTGACTTACGTCCTAGACCGGACAGACCGGAGGGCCTACTCTTGAGGTGTGACGGCTCAAGGAGTAGACCCTTGAAATCGCACCAAAGAGCGGCAACGCTCTGAACAAGGATCCGAGGCCAAATTCGGGTCCTTTGTTCGTTAAACGCCGCCCCCGGGCTGTTGCCCGGTACGTAGACTTTAGCCGGAACTCCGCCCCGGTCCGGGCGACGCTCTGGAACCCGGACCGCTCAGGCACATTAACGACGGGGCTGCCGGAGCATGGCCGGGTCGGGGGAATGTCCGGGTTGAACCCAGTGGGGACAGCTTTGAGCTGCGCGGAGGACTCCACCTGTCCACAATGGGCACAACCCTCCCGGCCGTGGCGGAAACGCACCCCGACCGGGACACCCGCTGCCCGCCGATTGTCCTTTTTGCCCCGGCAACCGCAACCGGATGCGCCGCCAGCGGCCGGTGGCCGGCATGGAAGAACCCGTCAGGCGAGGACGAGCGGCAGCTCGGCACCTGGCTGCACGGGCAGCGCCAAGCCGCCAGCCAAGGCCGGCTGAGCGGAGCGCACCGGGAACAACTCGATACCCTCGTCCCTGGCTGGAACACGTGGCGGACCGCGACGTAGGGCGCCAGGAACGAGGGCGTGGCAAATGCTCCTCTTCAACACCCCGGGCGCCGGGAATACCATGAGGGGACTGGGGGCGCATATTGGCCCACCGCACGGGACGCACCATGCCGCCACGCAACAACATTCAGGACAGCAACCAAAGCAGCCGCACCACCCCGGCGGCCACCACACCCCGGCCCGGGCACCGCATCAGGGAAATCCGCCAGGACCTCCACCAGCGGCACCATCACGCTCCGAGCCGCTACCGGCTCACTCCCACCGGCCCGTCCGCAGTAACCGGCCGGCCCTCGATCCTGCAGGTGACCTCCGACGAATACCAGGTTCTTCTCTATGTGAAGTCCCGCGGCACAAACCCCCGGGAGCGTCTCCGCGCTACCCGCGAAGCCGTGGCAACCTCGCCCCACACCTGGGAAGACCTCACCGCCGACGGCGTGAGGGAACGGGTCGACGAATCCCTGAAGGATGACGCACTGCTGACCGGTGCCCTCGAGTCCCTAGGTGAGCTGGAGGCCGGGGACCGTCCTTATTTCGGGAAGTTCACCGCCGAGCGGATCGACGAAATCCTCACCGACGCGGAAGCCGGCTACTGGTACCGCTACTGGCACCCGGGACACCGTTTGTGGCCCCTCCCGCTGCCGTGTCAGTAGTGGTCCGTGCGGATCACGATGATCCTGTGCCCTTCCGGGACCAAAGCCTCGGCCGACGTCTTGGCTTCCTCGTAGCTGCCGGCTGCGGCCCTGACGGTCGATTGTGAGCCGTCAGGGCCTTCGACGGTCAGGATGACTACCATGCCTGGATTCTAAGTTCCCCCGCGCTGTTCCGGGAGGCTTTGACGGAGGGCAGGTTTCGACCTGATGCGTGGTGGCCCGGGCTAGGGGCCTTGCCGACAACGGCAGCCGCCTAGCGGGCGGGGTCGCTGCCGGTGGCTGTGTCGGCTTCCTTGAAGCTTCGGAGGGCGGCGGCCAAGGCGCGCACAGCGGCCGGGTCTTCTTCCCACCGGCTCCCGCCACGCGTACAGGCGCGGAACGTCGTCGCACCGGCCTCTTCCGCGGCCTGCCGTAGTTCAACCCAGGCCTGTTCCACATCCGCTGCCTGGTCCGGAGTCAGCAAGTCCGGCCCCGTTGGCGCGCCCGCTGCAGGCGTGGATTCCTCCGAGTCGGGCGCCGTCCGGCGCCTGCGGAAAAGGCCTCGCAGATCAAACATTCTTCCCCTCCCTTCCAAGCCCCGTCGTCCCGGGACGAACACCGCGCGGAATGCGTGGCCCCGGCCGGAGGGCTCGTTTCAAGGCGGTAGGTTTCCGCTTCGCTGCAACCAGGTAATCGGGCGTCCGCTTCGCGGCCGGCTGTGGGGTCCAGGGCGCACCGTCGCAGAGCTCCGGACCCCCTGAACCTTGGTGTCTACGACGTTTTTTGGCTGCTGTCCTTCGGATTGTACGTGTCCGCTCCACCCCGTCTAGCCCCTCCGTTCCTCCGGGGCCTGCGGCACGGGAATGTCCCTCCGGCGCTCCTTCCACCGTGCTTGGCGATTACCACATGAACGACGGCTACGACTGGATGGCACTCATCGGCGAGCACGGCTGGGCCGTGATCCCCAGCTGGGGGTGCGACGGCTGGGACCTGGGCCAGTGGCCCTATGTCATGGTCGCCGGGATCCGCACCGCCGATGAGATCGGCAACCTGTTCGGCATGGCCACGTACTGCGAGGGCGACGTTCGGACGACCTTCTACAGGACCAAAGCCCGGTTCTGGGATGCGATCAGCGAACAGGCGTTCTTCCACTGGAAGAACGGACAGGCCCAAGGACCGGAAGACCTGCCCACGGCGGCAGCCGAGCTGCCCAGCCGGTACCGGCAGCCGTGCACCGTCTTCACCGCCGCCTAACCACCGGCGACAGGTTCCCCGCTCCGCCCAGAGCGGGGAACCCCACCCCCGGATCCTTTCGTTGCCGCTGGAGCCGCACTTTCCGCCGCGCTTGGGCGGTCCGTCGTCGTGGCCGGCTGCCGTTGTGGTCACCGGCGACGGACCGCCGTCCGCATCAGGGCCGCGCGTGGTGGCTGATGCCGGCGGCCTGCCCTGGGGGAGTGGCCGGCGCGGGTGGATCCATCCGCGTCCTCGGGCATGTCCTGGTTTCCGCTTCGCTGCAACCAGGTAATCGGGCGTCCGCTTCGCGGCCGGCTGTGGGGTCCAGGGCGCGCGCCGTCGCAGAGCTCCGGACCCCCTGAACCTTGGTGTCTACGACGTTTTTTGGCTGCTGTCCTTCGGATTGTACGTGTCCGCTCCACCCCGTCTAGCCCCTCCGT
>NZ_JBFTPW010000032.1:0-48621 GCF_056398685.1 Arthrobacter sp. 01T428
CCGATGTCTCGGGCTATTACCTGTCCGGGGCTCCGGTGGTTCCGGGTGCGTTTGCGCCGTTGGCTCCTTCGCGGATGCTGGATACCCGAGCTGGTTCGGCTGTGGGTGGTGATTCGCCTGTGTCGTTCCAGGTGGGTGGTGTGTCGGGGATTCCGGCGAATGTTTCGGCTGTGGTGTTCAATCTGACGGTGACGGGGCCCAAGTCGTTCGGGTTTGTGAGTGCGTTTGCTTCCGGGACTGAGCGTCCGAATGCGTCGAATGTGAATTTCGGCGTTGGGCAGACGGTGGCGAATTCGGTGACGGTGCCGGTGGGTGCTGACGGGAAGGTGACGCTGTTCAACCGTTCATCCGGTACTACCGACCTGATTGCGGACGTTGCGGGTTACTTCATGGGACAGTTGATGTCCCCGGCAACGCCGGTCATCACACCGCCCGCGAGCATTACGACCATCCCAGGAACCAACACCGGCACCGTCAATGGTGGAGGGACCGTTGGGGTGGGTCAGTACCAGTTCGCGATCAGTGAGCCGGGGACGTATCCAGTGAAGGGTTTTATTTACTCGATCACCGGCGCACCCGGGCCCACATCTCCGCCTGTCAATCTCGCCACCTGCGGTACGAGGGCCGCGGAATACGTGGTGGTATGTCCGGCAGACGGGCGGCATGCAACAGCAACGGTGACGCCGGTAGATACCTTCTCCGCTCTGAGCGTTTGGGCCTTCGACTACGCCGGCAACATCAGTCCACAGACCCCGTCCGGGACCCCGGCCTCCTACCAGTTCAATGTGGCGCCCCCGGTGTATTCCTCGTTGACGTCGCTGCCGATCACCGCACCGAGCGGGGGGAGCTGGGTTCCTGTTGCCGTTTATGGCAAGACGCCCTATCAGACCGGCTCCTGCCAGGGCGATGCGAGCTCGGGATACCCCGGCAGCCCCACGATGAATGCCCTTCAACTCAACGGTCTTCCTGGTCAGTTCGGTGTGACGTCGTCGCCAGCCGTGGACACCTCCAAGAGCTTCAGCGTCTCGGGGTGGTTCTGCCCGAGCAATCCGGCAGCCGGGGGAAGCAGTATCCAGTCGTTGATAGCGCAGATTGCCGACACCGGAACCCCTGGCGGAGCGCTACGGTTGGATCCGACTGGTTCCCCGGAACTGGGTACCTGGAACACGAGCGGCGCCCTCGAACAGGCCCAGCTCCTCCCGGCACTGCCGTCAAACTCATGGTTCTTCGTATCGGCGGTCTATGACCAGCTCAACCAACAATTGCGCATCACCGCCACCAACGCGGCGTATACCGGTACCTGGACCGTGGCCACCGCCACCCAGAGCCATCTGCCCGCCACCACCCAGCCGGTGCGCCTTGGTGAGGGCTTCAAAGGACAGATCCTCAACCCCGTCCTGACCCAGGGCATCCTCACCACGGACCAGTTCAGCTGGGTTCAAACACAATTCGGCCCCAGCACTCAAGGGATTCTCAGATGAGGAACCCCATAGCGCCGGTTACTCAGCAGAGGATTCATTAAGGACGGCAGGCACCGTCGCCGGCGCATCCCAGTCGATGTGGTGGCGATAGACCCAGTCGAAGTTGTCGGCCGTCTTCCGGGCGAGCGAGCGGAAGACGGCCTTCAGCACAAGGTCTTCAAAGACGCGCTTGAATTGGCCGCGGATCTTCGGGGCGGCATTCCGGCGGCCCCATTTGACCACCGATTCCGCCCGGCTCCGGCGTTCGGCCTCGTAGCGGGCGAGGGCGCCGGGGATGTTGCCGGGCGAGGTGCGCCGGAGCGATCGGCCCAGCGCGATGGCGTCTTCGACGGCCATGGAGGCGCCTTGCCCGGACGACGGCGATGCAGCGTGGGCTGCGTCTCCCACCAGCACCAGCCTGCCGCGGTGCCAACTGGGGATGCTCGGAAAATCGGAGGTCGTGTACGGCCGGATGATGCCGTCAGTGGCGGTGATGATCTCGGCCATGGGCGTGCGGTCCCCGGCCACGAGCTGCGTCAGCCAGGACTTGCGGGCACAGTGATCCAGCGCGGCCGGATCCTCCGATGACCGTTGCAGTGGGTTGGCGAACCACCAGATCCTGCCCTCCGGATCCTGCATGTAGCAATAGAAGCACCGCTTGCCGAAAACCATCTTCATGCGTCCCGGTTCGACGTCCAACAGCCCGGCCGGAATCACACCGGACTCGACGATCCCGCCGGTGTTGAGCAGGGGGATATTGCGGGGTGCCGGCGACGAAGGGTCGATCAACGGCCGCACGGCCGAGTGGAGCCCGTCGGCGCCCACCACCAGGTCTCCGTGCGCGGAGGTGCCGTCCGCGAAAACGGCCGTGACGCCGTCGGGCGCTTCCTTCACCGTTGCGAGCCGCTTTCCGTACTCGATGCGGATCCCGCGGGCACCTGCCGCCTCGCGGAACATGCGGTACAACTCCGAACGCGTCATGGTGCGGGCGGTGGTGCCGTCCGGGAGGGACCCGCCGTAGTCAAAGTCGATGAGGTGTTTTCCGGTGCTGCCCAGGTACATGGACATCTTTGGGGTGCTGAAGCCCAGATTGGCAGCTGCATCCTTGAGCTCGAGGGTTTCCAGGGCATCGAAGCCATTGACGGCCACGGTCAGGAAGCCGCCGATGCCGTCCGAGGGTCCGCCGTAGGCCTCGAAAACGGTGGCGTGATGGCCGGCTTTCTGTAGCGAGATGGCTGTGGCCAGTCCGGCGATCCCGGATCCGATGACGAGGCAGTTCAACATGGCAGAGTCCTTTGCGATTTATTTCGTTCGGATGAAAGAAATATATGACTCGGACTGAGGGTCGTCAATCCTTTCGGTGGGACGAAATAATTTGCTAGCCTCGGAGGATGGAGAACCAACCGGGAGTCAGTGGGCGGCGCCAAGACTTGCTTGAGGCGGTCTTTGCCTCGGGACGGGAGCTTTCGACGGCGGCCGTTATGTTCCACACCAAGCTGTCCGAGCTGCGCGGGCTGTCTGCGACGGAGGGCAAGGCGATCGACATCCTGTTGCGCTTCGGACCCATAACGGCGGGGGAATTCGGCGAACGTTCCGGGCTGGCGCCGGCCTCGGTCACGGGATTGATGCAACGGCTCGAGAGCAAAGGCGTGGCGCGCAGGGTCCGGCACGAAGGGGACAAACGAAAGGTCCTGATCGAGCTCGTGGGGGACCAGGTGACTGCCGCGATGCCCCATTTCGTCGATTTCATGGGCGGGCTGGCGGCCCTGCTGGAAGGCTACAGCGACGAGGAACTCCGCGTCATCGCGGACTATTCCTCCAAGGCGGCGCGCATCCAGCAGGACGCGGCGGGCCGGCTGGGTGCCTGAGCCCGGCGGGAAAGCGCACGACGACGGCGGCCGCGCGCCGTCGTCGAACCCCTCCTAAGGTGCTCCCTACTTCGGCGCGATGCCCCGCATGCTGTTGTTCCGCTTCTCGTGGGTGAGTTCGGCCAGGCCAAGGGCTTCCAGGACAGGCCAAGGGCTTCCAGGAGGGGCGGCATGTACATGCCGAAGCGGCCGCGGTATCCCTTGCGCAGGCCGTACCAACCGCCCACCGGATTGCTATCGTCGCGGCCCCAGGCCTCAACGGTGCCTTCGGCGGCAGGCTTGTTCTCGTCGGCGGCGCCGAGCGGCACCCAATGGCCTTGCCGAAGTAGCCAGGCGTGGAGGTCCTCGATGGCGCTCAAATGGTATTTGAGGGTCGTGGAACCCACCTGGCAAACGATCGCGGGCGGGTCAGCTGATTCGTCCCGATACATTGTGTAGTCGGAGGAGCCCGGCGGGGTGGTGAGCTTCCAGGGGTCTTCCTTGGATCCAGCGGCCATGTGACGGTGTCCTTCCTGGCGGGCGTCGCTGCAGGCGTCGCGCGGGTGCTGGCTACACGCTACACAGGGCCGGGCCGAATGTCTGCGGGGCGAAGGGCGGGTGGTAGCCGTCCATCGGATTGACCGTTAGGACGGTCCGACCCGGGCTTCCGGGCCGGGTGCCGGCGCCCTCGGGCGCCTGATGACCGTCGGGGTGTGACCGCACTTGTGGGTCTGATTTTGTAACAAAGCGATAGTGTCCTATGTCTATTGCGGAAACGCGTGGACAACATGTAGCTTTCTCTCAGCATTCCGTGCTTTGGGGGAACGGTTTTATTTTTTGGGGATCCCGCGCACTTCCTTCTCGTGAAAGTAGTCCCGTGGGATCTCGTCCTTCGTTGCTGTTGCGTGCTGTTTACGGGTTGTCGGTAGTAGCGGGGTTGTTGGCGGCGCCCGGCCCGGCCTGGGCAGGACCTCTGCCCGGGAGCGTCGGCGCCGGCATTGCCGGGCCGGTGACGGAGAGCGTGGCCAAGACCCAGGCCGCCCAAAACAGGACCGATGTCGTGGTCGACGCCCTGACCACCCCGACCGAACAGACCGTGGCACACCCTGACGGGACGTTCACCCGGACCGTGAACGCGGAACCGGCCCGGATGCAGACCGCGACAGGGTGGCAGGATATTTCCACGGACCTGGTCCAGGCCACCGTGAACGGGCAGGCGGTCCTCAAACCCAGGATGACGCCGGTCGATGTCACCCTGGCCCGTGGCGGCAGCACCCAGATGGCGAGCGTCGATGACAAGCGCGGCCACGTCGTGAAGCAGTCCTGGCCCTTCGATCCGCTGCCCGAACCGGTGGTTGCGGGCAACACGGCCACGTACGCGTCGGTGTTGCCGGGGGTGGATCTGATCCAGGTCAGCCACAAGACCGGGGTGTCCCAGGTGCTGAAGATCGCGACCGCGGAGGCTGCGAAGGATCCGCGGGTGGTGCAGATGCGCATTTTCCTGGACGCACAGAACGCCACCGTCCAGGCCGAGCCCGGCGGGGGTCTCTCTGCCACGGGCACGGACACGGGGAAAGCGGAGCTGCGCACGGCGATGGGCCAGTGGTGGGATTCCTCCCAGTCCGGTGCATCCGCTTCGGATCCGGGCGGGCCCGGGATCACCCGGCCGTTTTCCCTGGGACTGGGGTCCGAGAACGGCAAGCAGACCCAGGTCCTGGGGATGAGCGAGATCCTGAACCTGCCGAACCTGCACTACCCGTTGTTCGTGGATCCGGACTGGTCCACGGTGAGGGCCTCCTACCTGTACGTGGACAGCGCGTACCCGACTACCCCTTATTGGAACGGCCAGTACACGGACTCCACCGTGCACGTGGGTTATCTCCCGTCGTACTGGGCGCCGGACGGTGTCTCGCACACCACGCGCGGGTACTACCAGTTCGACACCACGCCGATGTCCGGCAAGGTCATCCTCGCGGCCGTGATGAACGCGACCGAGACCTGGTCCTCCTCCTGCACGGCAACGCCGGTGGATGCGTGGGTTACCGGCGGGATCAGCCCGGGCACGACGTGGAACGCCCAGCCCGGGCTGGTCGCCAAGACGGATTCCAGGACGGTCGCGAAGGGGTATTCATCAGGTTGCCCGGCCGGGACCGTGGGCTTTGACTTGTCCTCGATCAAGTCGACCCTGCAGACTGTCAGCCAGTGGACGGTGTCTCTGTGGGCCGGCAACGAGGGCGACCCGCTGGGCTGGAAGCGGTTCAACAACGATGCCTCGATCATCGTCACCTACGACACTCCGCCCTACACCCCGGGGTTGTGGAATATCAACAACGCCCGCTGGACCGGCGCCCCGTTCGCCTCCACCTACGTCACACGGTCGAACCAACCCATCTACACCCTGACCGTCGGGGACCCGGACGGCGCCCCGGGCGGAAACATCAACATCTGGTTTGCCCTCTTCGACACCCAAAACCCAACCCATTACCTCGGCGGCACAGGCCCGATTCCCGAGCCCGGATCCGGGGGGTACCCGTCGTGGCAAGGCCCCCCGCTCGCCGACGGCGTGTACCAGCTCCAGGCCCAGGCACAGGACTCGAACGGCGTGAACTCCGGTGTGATGCAGTTCTTCTTCGAGGTGAGGACGACGCAGCCGGACCCCCCGACCATCACCCCGGTCGGCCCGGCCCCGGCCTACGATCCGGCGCTTTCCCCTTTCGACGCCACCCACAACGACCCGAAGGGCACCGTCGGGTCCACGACCTATAACTTCAACATCGACGAACCGGGCACGTACCCGGTCCAGGGCTTCGTGTACGCGGCCACCAACAGTGCGGCGCCTACGAGCCCGCCCACCAACCTCAGCTGCGGCACACGGACGCTGAGTTTCGTCGTTGTCTGCCCCGCCGACGGACGGCACGCGACAGTAACAGTCGCGGCCATCGACTACACCTCCAATCTGACAGTGTGGTCCTTCGACTATGCCGGCAACGTCAACAACCAGACCGCCAGCCACACAGCGGCCACCTACCAGTACACGGTCGGCCACCCGGCAGCCCTTCCCACGGGCGTACTGGCGGTGCCGAATACGACCGGGGCAACCTGGACCGACATCAGGACCCTTAACGGCCCGGCCGGCTCCTGCCAGGGGGCACCTGACCCGAACATCGGCAACGGCACCGCCAAGGCGCTGGAGATCACCGATGCCACCAAGCACGCGGAGACCGCAACATCGGCGGTCGACACTGCCCAGAGCTTCAGCGTCTCCGGCTGGTTCTGCCCGGTGTCCTCGAGCGCACCGCCTGGCATCAGTCTTCAGGCGCTGATCACCCAAATGGCGGGCACCAACTCGCCCGGCGCTGCCCTGCAGCTGGACGGCTTCAACAATCCAGAACTCGATACCTGGATCACTAGCACCACCTCGGAGCAGGTGAAACTGACGGGCTCCCTGGGAACCAGCTGGTATTTCCTTTCGGCGGTCTACGACAAGAACAACCAGCAGCTGCGGATCACGAAGACCCAGAACGGAACCACCGGCACCTGGACCACGGCGACCACGACAACGAACCATCTTGCCTCCACCGGGGTGCAGCCCGTGAAGCTGGGCGGCGGATTCATCGGCCGGATCTTCAAACCCATGATGGTCCAGGGTGTCCTCACCGCGGATCAGTTCATCAACGCGCAGAACATCTATCAAAGCACCGACACCGGAGTCCTGAGATGAGCAAAAACCGAAACGTCTTCAGAATCCCCAAGGCCGGGGTTCTCGCGGTTGCCGCCGCGGTAGTCACCGCCGGTGCCGGATTGTTCGCGATCACGGTCGACCAATCCACCGGGTGGACACCCCAGCGTCCCGATCCAGTCGCGGCGGTGCCGGTCACCCCGTGGACCCCGGCCCTCCAGAACCTGCTCAGCGGGCCACGGCCCGCCGGCGGGACCGGACCATCATCCGCGCAGGCCGGGGCAGGCGCGGAACTGACGGTGAGTCCTGCCAGTCTGACCCGGATGGTGCCGCTGGGGACACCGGGACCGATCGCCAACGACAACGGTGCCGGGAACTTCGCCGCCCTCCCCGGGGTCGCCTCCGGCGCATGGGGCACCACAGGCCAAACGGGCGGCTTTACCTGGAACTACCCCTTCAGCGCCCGGAAGGCCCCCGCCGGCCCGACCCCGGCACTGGCCCTGGCCTACGATTCCTCCACTATCGACGGGCTGACGAGTTCGACGAACAACCAGGCTTCCGTCATCGGCGACGGCTGGTCCCTCGCCGGGGCCGGGACGATCCGGCAGAAATTCGCCTCGTGCATGGACCAGGGCCTGCCGGCCGGCTCCACCTACGATCTGTGCGGCGCCGCCGAGGGCCAGCAGTTCAGCATTTCCTTCGGCGGCCGTTCCGGGCAGGTCATCAAAGACGCTGCCACCGGTAAATACAGGCTGCAGAACGATGACAACACCCGTGTCGAATACCTGACCGACAACACCAACTCGAACGGCACCTTCGACGGCGGGTACTGGAAACTGACCGACACCTCCGGGACCCAGTATTTCTTCGGCCGCAACCACCTCCCGGGCTGGGTCGGCGGGAACGCAACGACGAACTCGGCCGACACGGTCCCGGTCGGGGCAGCAACCCCGACCCAGCCCTGCGCCGCCGCGACCTTCGCCCAGACGCTGTGCCAGCAGGCCTACGCCTGGAACCTGGACTACGTCGTGGACGTCAACAACAACTCCGAGGCCTTCTACTACACCCAGGACGTCAACAACTACACCACCCAGGCCGGGACGGGTCCGCTGAAGAGCTATGTTCGCTCCAGCCGCCTGACCAGGGTGGACTACGGCATGCGCGCCAACACCGAACTGTCCGCCTCGTCCCCGCTGCGCGTCGAAATGACCTACACCGGCCGCTGCACCGGCGTCACGTGCACCTCAGGCGATGACATTCCGACCGGTCTCGCCTGCGCTTCAACCGGGACATGCTCCGTCTATTCCCCCACCTTCTACAGCGACCAGCGCCTGCAAAGGCTCGCGACCCGCACCAACACGGGCGGTGCCGCGTACCAGGACGTGGACGCCTGGAACCTCGGACACACCATGCCGCCACCGGGCGATGGAACCAAACCGGCCCTTTGGCTGAATTCCGTGGCCCACCAGGGCGCCAATACCTCAACCGGCACCGGCGGAACTATTTCGGACCCTGCGGTGACCTTCACTCCGCAGCCAATGCAGAACCGGGTCTGGCAATACGCAGCCGGGATCGCACCCTTGGACCGGAACCGGATTTCCGGGATCACCACCGTCACCGGCGGCACGATCACCATCGGCTACATGCAGGCCGAATGCTCCCAGACGAACCTCCCTGCATCCCCGGAAACCAACACGAAGCGTTGCTTCCCGCAATGGTGGACGCCCACCGGTTCCGCGGAAGGTCCCCGGATGGACTACTTCCACATCTACCCGGTCGCATCGGTCACCACCGACGCCGGTCCCGGCGCCAACGGCTCCGTGTCCATGGTCACCCGCTACGAATACCAGGGCACCCCGGCCTGGAAGTACGCCGCACCGGCCTTCGTGGCCGGGACCGGCGGATCCCAGCTGACCTGGTCCGTGAACGCGGGCTGGTCCAAAGTCAAAACCATCACCGGCACCGTTACCGGCGGACAGAACCCCTCCAGCATCACCACCTACCTGCGCGGCCTGGACCAGACACCTGCGAACAGCAGCGGAGGAAAGATCTCCGCGACGGTCACCGCCACCGACGGAACCACCATCACCGATTCCCCCTGGCTCGCCGGGGCGCCGGTCGAAACCCAGAAATTCCTCGGCGAGGCCGGCGCTCGGCTCAGCACCACCATCACCACCCCGTGGTCCTCCTCCGTGACCGCGACCGGTTCGGCCGGGACGGACCCGGCCAAGGCCAGGCACATCGGCGTCGCGTCCGTGAAAAAGATCATTGCCAGCGGCACCGGTGCCGGCACCCGCACCACCACCATCACCAACACCCTCGACGACGGCACCGGACGGGTCACTTCCGTGTCCGATTCCGGGGAGCCCGGCGGCTTACCGGGGAGCTGCACAGTGACCGCATACGCGGACAGCACCGGCGCGAACAACAGCGGTCTGAACCTGCTGGCCCTGCCGGCGACCGCGACCACTTACGCCGGGCCCTGCACCGGGACCGGCGCACCGGCCGGAAACATCATCGCCGCCACCGCCACCCTGTATGACTCCTCGATGGCCGCCACACCCGGGGCGCCCGGTTACCAGGCCCCGACCCTGGGCAACCCGTCACGCACCGACACCGCCACAGCGGTCAACGGCAGCGCCGTCGCCATCTGGAAGTCCGGCCCCACCCTGGCCTACGATTCCCTGGGCCGGGTCGTGTCCTCCACGGACAACACCACCGGCAGCGCCCGCACCACCCAGATCGCATACACGCCCGCGACCGGGCTGCCCGCCTCGGTGACCACTACCAACCCGCTGGGCTGGACCACGACCACCGCGTTGGAGGCCGTCCGGGGCAGCAAGACCTCGAGTACTGACGAGAACGGCAACGTCACCAGCTACCAGTACGACGCGTCTGGCCGGGTCACCGGCGTGTGGGACCCGATGCGCCCGCAAGCCACCAACCCGACCCCCACCCAAGCCACCGCCTACACCATCTCCCAGACCGCACCGTCGTCGGTCGCCCGGAGCAGCATCAACAGCCTCGGCAACCCGGTCACCAGTTATGAGATCTACGACGGTCTGGGACGGATCCGCCAAACCCAGAAGAGTTCCCCGAATGGGGGCAGCACGATCGCCACCGACACCACCTACAACTCTTTCGGCGCGAAACTGATCGTCGACAACGACTACAACTTCGCTGCGGCCCCCAGCACGACCCTCATGATTCCCGACGGCACGGCCGTGCCGTCCTCGGACGCCTACACCTATGACGGTGCCGGCCGCCTCATCTCCGATGCCGCCCGGAGCTATCAGAACACCATTCTCTGGACTCGTAACACCAGCTATACCGGCGTGGATACCATCACGACCACGACCGTGCCCGGCACGACTGCCGGGAACGAGTCCGCGGCCACCACGATCGTGAACGCGGCCGGCAAGACCGTGTCCCGGCTGCTCTTCCACGGCCCCACCCCGACGGGCACCCCGGACACCACCGCCTACGGCTACGACGCACTCGGTCGGATGACTTCCATGCTGGACACCGCGGGGAACCAGTGGACCTGGGCCTTCGATGCCGCAGGCCGGCCGATATCAGCCAACGACCCGGACACCGGCACCACCACCACCACCTTTGACTCGTCCGGTCGTATCGCGAGCACCACGGACGGAGCCGGGAACCTCACCAGCTACAGCTACGACGCTCTGGACAGGACCGTCAGCACCAGCGTCACCCCCCAAGGCGGCACAGCCCACACCCTTACCACGAACACCTACGACGGGGAGAAGAAGGGCCAGCTCAGTTCCGCGATCAGGTTCAACGGACCTAATTACGACCAGCCGGTCAAGACGGCGGTGTCCGGGTACAACGCCGCCTACAAACCCGCCACGACGACCACCACCCTGCCCGGCGGGCTGAGCGGGTACGCCGGGGACTACACGACAACCCGCGCGTACACCACCACCGGCAACGTCGCCACGGAGACAACCCCGGCCATCGGCGGTCTCAGCGCCGAAACCATCTCCAACGACTACGACGATCTTGACAACCTCGGCTCATTCAAAGATCCGAGCAACGCCGTCCTCGTCGCCGCCCAGTACAACGACAAGAACCAGCTCGCCACCTACCAGCAACTCGACCCGAACAGCGCCAGCCCCACGGCCGACACCATGGGCCTGAACCAGGTCGTCCTCGGCTGGGACGCGACCACCGGGCGCCTGGCCACACAGTCCGCCAGCAACCGCTCCAAGGGCGTCACCGCTGACCTGGGCGCCACCAGCTACAGCTACGACACTTCGGGGAAACTCACGGCCCGGGATGTCTTCTACCAAGGCCGGCCCGGGACGCCTGATGACTACCAGTGCTACAGCTACGACTACGCGTCCAGGCTCTCCGCAGCCTGGACCGCAGCAGCCAAGAACTGCACCACCGCCCCGACCCCGGCCTCGACCTCGGTGCCCGGCCTCGGCGGTCCGGCGCCGTACGCCCAGACCTACGCCTACACCCCGGCCGGGGACCGGTCCCAGGTCAAACGCTTCGACAACGCCGGGAACCTCGCTGCCACGGAAAACTACGCCTACCCCGGCGCCGCCGTCACCGCGCCGGGCGCGTTTTCCGCCCAGGCACCGTTCCGGCAGCTCGACACCCGCAACGGCACCGGCGGGATCCACGGACCCGTCGGCCCCGGACAGACCATCAAAGTCAAAGTCACCGGCCAGGGAGGCATCCCCGCCACCGGTGTGTCCGCTGTGGCGATGAACATCACCGTCACGAACCCCAGCTCGAACGGGTTCATTACCGCCTACGCGGGAGACTCCACCCGCCCCGGCACCTCGAACCTGAACTACGGCCCGGGGCAGACGGTTGCGGCTTTCGCGGTCACCCCGGTCGGCGCCGACGGAACGATCGCCTTCACGAACAGTTCCTCGGGCACGGTCGATATCCTCGCGGACACTTCCGGCTACTACCTCGGCGGCGCAACCACCACACCGGGCGCGTTCTCGGCCCAGACCCCGTTCCGGACGATGGATACCCGCGACGGGACCGGCGGGGTCACGGGCCCTGTGGGCCCGGGCCAGACCATCAGGGTCAAGGTCACCGGCCGCGGGGGTCTCCCGGCGTCCGGTGTGTCGGCGGTCGCGATGAACATCACCGTCGCCAACTCCTCCTCGTTCGGGGCCATCACCGCCTTCGCGGGCGGGACTCCACAACCGAACACCTCGAATCTGAACTACGCGACCGGGCAGATCGTCTCCAACTTCGCTATCACCCCGGTAGCGTCCGACGGCACGATCGCGTTTACGAACAATTCCTCCGGCACGGTGCAGATCATCGCGGACACGTCCGGGTATTTCCTGGGCGGCACTGCGACGGTCCCGGGTGCGTTTTCGGCCCAGACCCCGTTCCGGCAGCTCGACACCCGCAACGGCACCGGAGGGGTCAACGGCCCCGTCGGGCCGGGGCAGACGATCAGCGTCAAGGTCACCGGCCGCGGGGGCCTGCCGGCCACCGGGGTTTCCGCGGTCGCGATGAACATCACCGTCGCGAACTCCACCTCCTCCGGGGTCATCACCGCCTACGCCGGCGGGACCCCGAAACCGGGCACGTCGAACCTGAACTACACGGCCGGGCAGATCATCCCCAACTTCGCGATCACCGCGGTCGGGGCGGACGGGACGATTTCCTTCACGAACGATTCCCCCGGCACGGTACAGCTCATCGCCGACACCATGGGCTACTTCAACGGCCCCGTGACCGGCGGCCTGCCCGGGCCGCACCAGCTCCAGTCCATGACCTCCACTCCCGCCACCGGGTCACCCGCCACCAGCACCTTCACCTGGGACGGAGCAGGGCGGATGACCGGCCGGGCAGGGGAAACCCTGGCCTACACTCCGGACGGGAAACTCCTCACCACCGCGGGCAGCAGCACCCTGCCCGCCAACCCGAACCCCTCCGCCGGCGCGGGCACCCCGCCGGCACCCGTGTCGGGGACCGCAGGCAGCACCGGGACCCGGTACTACGACGCCGGAGGGAACCTCGTCGGCATCACCGACGGAACCGGCACCACCGTCACCATCGGCTCCATCACCGCCCACGTGACCCCTGCAGGGGTGAAGACCGCGACCAAAACCTACAGTTTCGCGGGGAAGGCCGTGGCCCAACGCACCGCCGCCGGCGGTTCCGTGAAGCTCGCCTTGATCGTCAGCGACAGCGTCGGCACGGCCCAGACCATCGTGCAAGGGGCCGTCGGCACCACGCCGGTCATCGCCCAGACCCGCTACACCGACCCGATCGGCCTCGCCCGCGGCCCCACCCAGACCGCAACCGGAAACGGCGCGTACTCCACCGCAGGTTCAGGGGTTCTGGGTGTCGGGTCAAACGCCGCGAATCCGGCAGGATACGGCGCCGTGAACGGGTACATCGGCGGGCTCGCTGACACCATCAGCACCCTCACCCACCTCGGCGCCCGCGACCTCGACCCCGCCACCGGCACATTCACAAGCCCCGACCCGGTCCTGAAACGCGACGAAGCCAAGAACTTCTCCCCGTACGTTTACGGAGAAGCCGACGCCATCAACAACGCCGACCCCTCCGGACTCATGATCCTGAGTTGGGCCGTCACGGACGGTCCAATCAACGGGGGATGGCATGCGCCAGATGCCGTACCGGACGTCGCTGTACCAAGCGGCCCGTCTGGGCCGTACGCTCCCGGCTACACATCACCAGTACCGGGCTCCTGGCAGTTCTACATCGCCCCCTCATGGACGCGATCCAGCCCAGCCCCCGCGCCAGAGTCCACAGGCGCCTCAAAGAGCATGGACAGTCCATTGGACGTCATCGCAGGGATAGTGGCATCCGGAGGCACGGATCCCAGATACAACAAGGAGTTGGACGAGAATCTCCGCCCCTTCGCGGATATAGCTATGATCGCCGGAAGCGAAGGGATGGCCGGCGAAGGGATGGCCGGCGCAGGCGAAGAGATGGGTGCCGAGGGAATCGGGGTCCGCGGCGCGGAGACCTTTACACCCAAGCTCCCCGAACAGATGCAACAGCGTATGGCGCTCGATTCCCTTTCGCCAACTCTTAGAGCAGACGTCGAGGACACGATCCAACGGGCCGCCTCCGGTAAAACCCGCTTCGATAAACACGACGGCAAGGAATACGAGAACCGCAATGGCCTGCTTCCACCCGGCAGATACCAAGAGTGGACGGTCGCAAAGCCGGACGCCAAACGCGGCCCTGACCGGATCATCATCGAGGGCGATGCCGCTAATCCCAACGCCATATACTACTGGGATCACGTCAACGCACCTGTTCGGATCGGACCATGAGCACGATAGACCTCTCGCAGCCGTTCACCATTCATCTCGGCGTTGACGAGCCCCTGTTCGAGCGTTTCGAGGATGACGCCCTCTTGCGTGGAATGATGATCTTTCGACTTGACCTGACAGACCTTACAGATGACTCAGCGCTAGCGGACTATCTCGCCCAGGAGTTCATGTATCCCTTCAAGACAGCGGGACTTGACGCGGCAGTGTCTCTCATCTCTGATCTTGAATGGTTCGGAAACACCAACGGGTATCTCGTGATTGCCCGCGGGCTGACCAATCCATCGGCCGTCGGGGACTCATTCGTTTCAATCCTTCCGAACATCACCGATCGCTGGCGCACTGGGGGGGCAATCCCGTTCGTTGTCGCCATTGACGGGAAAGGCGAGGAACTCCAGTCGTCGCTGCAGGACGCGAACGACCGCATGGATGAGTTTGCTCGCCTCCCGTGGACTCGCCCGGGAGAAGGCGCCGTGGATGTGGTCATCCACGGGGACAGGAACTTTGAGTCCGACACCTGAACCCGGATTAAGAGACTCAAATAGTAACGACGTGAAATTGCACGCTAAGCCTTTGGCGTCAGTCTGGGGTATACCCCAAAATGACGTCAGACAGAGTGTCCTGCGTGTCAGATTAGGATCTGTTTTCTTTTTATTGACGCCCGTCCTCCGACGTCTTGGATTTCAATCTGACGAATCTTTGCGAGGACCGGAAACATGACAGGCAGCGCATCGGGTATGCGAGTTTCAACCCGGGCTCAGTCCACTGACAGGCATCAGGCGGACCTGTTGGCCGCGGGCATCCGACGCGACGACCTCGACACGGACCACGGCGTATCCCGGGCCTGGGTATCACGACCCCAGTTCGACCGCGGACTCGATGCAG
Source organism: Arthrobacter sp. 01T428 (assembly GCF_056398685.1). Classification (NCBI taxonomy): domain Bacteria; kingdom Bacillati; phylum Actinomycetota; class Actinomycetes; order Micrococcales; family Micrococcaceae; genus Arthrobacter; species Arthrobacter sp. 01T428. Next base: position 15,182 of record NZ_JBFTPW010000032.1, read on the forward strand.
TGATCGAAGGAGATACTCCCGTCGTCACCACCTTGGACCGGCTCGGGCGCTTCACCCAGCACATGCTCACCTTTGTCGGCGACCGGCCCCGCCGAATCACCGACAGCCAGATTCAAAACGCTATCCGCCCGGTTGAAGGCGGCGAGCCTGCCGCGCAGGTCGCCCGCGGTCTCGGCATGTCCAGGGCAACGTTCCACAGGCGATCGCGGGCTCTTCCCCGCTTACTGGGCGGCCTGTCCGCCGGAAGGGCGACACACTCGCGCCGGCACTGACCGGGCCCGGATTGTCAGCCCACGCGGATGTCATTATCAGCGAGGAACTCGCGGGAGCGGCCCATCTGGCGGTCGGTGGAGAAGGCATACCATTCTTCGCTGAGGTTCTCGCCGTGGACGATGTCGCGGAACCGGGCGAAGGCACCTTTGCCCTCGATCGCGTGCTCAAGACGCTCCCGGAGGCCTTTATCGTGCTGCCGTTCCGCGAAGGCCGCCATGTCCTGCCAGCCGTCCCGGGAATCGGTGCGGTCGATTCGAAGCCAACGCTCCGGTTCTTCCTCAACATCGACGGCGGCGTCCTCCCCGACAATCATCGGGTCGGTGGCGGCGTCGTCGTACACCTGCCCGGTATACAGGTCGAGGTAACCGCCGGATGACAGTCCGGGATCCCCTTCCAACACGACACTGAGCATGTCGAGGTCGACAGGCACCGCCCTGCCTGTCGGCGGCACACCGCGCAGACACGCCAGCAGGTCCTCGGCCAGCAGCTGATCACCGGCGCCGCCGCGCCACCTCAGCCGGTTGATGACCGACAGTGCCACCGGCTCGGCCTCCCCACGGCGCTGCTCCAGGGCCATTGGTATCCCGGCCCCCACCTGCTGCAGAACGTCATCGATATCGTGTCCCATCACCGCTGCGAGGAAACGAGCCGCATTTGCCGCAGCGATGGCTCCCCGCAGTTCGGACAGGTCAATCCTGGGCACCTGCACCTGTTCGGGCCAGGCATGCAGCTGCATAGGGTGCGACTGGCTCGGCTTCCGCGGCGCCCGGCCTTCCCCGTCGTCATCTGCCCACCGGCGCCCGTACTGGTCCGGGATACTGCCCCAACCCCAGTACGGCAAGGGGACGCCAGGGCGAATACCCAACACATCCAACGGGTCCACCTTCACCTCCCCGACCACGCACCGGTGTATCCAAGCGTCACCGAGGTCAAACGTAAACTGAAACTCAGCCCCCGGCTCCAGCGTCCGGACGACCTTGAGAGCAGCAATGTCCATCGGCGCGATGATCGGGCCGCCGGTCGATCCGGCCATCTCAGCTCCCGTCTCTTCATCAGTAATAACCCGGCCATCGGCCAGGGTAAACAGTGACAGGTGCGAGCGGTCCCACCGGGCGAAGGCATCATTGATGGCATTGGCGAGGTCCATGAAGGTATGCGACGGTCCGACCGCGAAGACGCGCCCGGGCCACGGCCACAGCTCCTCCCCGCGACCGCCGAGCAGTTCCACCGTCACCGATAACCAGGTTCGTGCCATGACCCAAGGATGGCACGAGCCGCGACGTGGCCATAACCGTAGCCGCCGGATTCCGCCCATTCCGTCTCGTGAAAACGTCTCCTCCCGAACCACCGCATAACCGATGCTCCCGCATCGACATCCATACCCTCGTCACAGGCGAGCCGGAAGGGCGCCAGACCGCACGAGACTGGATAATGCTCGAGTGATGGCTTTCTTCAGATTCCTCGCCGGTCTTCTTGTCATTGTCGGCTTCGCTGGAATCCTCGTTCTTGGTGCCATGGCTGACGCTGCAGGTAATCCCGGACTCGGACTCGGGATGATCGCCGGGTTGGTGATTCTGATGGTCGTCCTGACGGGCATGGGCTGGTTCCTCAAATCAAGAAGCCGGCGCGCCCTTACGCGGTACCACCAAGCCGTGGCATTGGGTGTGAGCGCTCCAGGCCGCACGCTCCGTGCTGAAGAATCGGAGAGCTACCCGTGCGATGCAGATACGGTGTGGTCGCTGATCCGCCCTGCGGAGAGCGCTGTTCTGTTGTCGAATGCGGCACGTGCTTTCACGGTTCCTGGAACGCCGACGGGGGTCGGGGAACAACAGACCTTCGTCCGAGCGGATGGGTCAGCCGCAACTGTTGAGGTTGTTGAGGAAGCAGCACCGTACTGGGCAAAGACGATAACCGTCGCTCCAACCAAAGATGGCATGGTCCAGACCTACCAGATTGAGCCATCGGAGAGCGGGTGCACTCTCACGATGGGGATGACGGCTACGATCCCGGCGATCCCCGGGTTCTCCAGACGGTACGAGAAGATGTGGCGAAAAGACGCGCGACGTTACCTGTCCCGCGTCAAGGAAACCGTCATATCAGGGGCTGCGCGATAGGAAAGACCATTACAAGAGGAAACCGGCGGGAGTTACCGCACGCAGCACCAATCCATCTGCTGAGCTGGACGCTGCCCACCTACAACCCGGTCTTCGTCGTTTTCTACGGCGTCTACCTGGTCCTTGGGCCTTTCATTGTCGAGCGTGACCCGGGCCCCCTTGACCGGGAACCTTGCGCTGCAGCTTTTCGAACGGATGTACCGTGAACTCCGTCAATGAATCTGCCAAGGTCCTTTCTCTAGGAAGCATCCTCGGCGGTAGAACTCCGACAAATCGTGGCTGGGTCGATGGAATTAACCAGTTGATGCGCCAAATCAGCAGTGCTCGAGATGGAGTTACCTCCAATATCAAAGTCACTGTCGAATTCCATATCCCAGGCAACCTGATAGCACCCGACTATGAAGGAGTGCGCACCGGATATTTCCGGAAGGCGGACTCCCTCATAAAGGTTCAAGTTGCCCTGCCGCCGGAGGCGCCGAACGACGCGCGCCCCGTCCTAGTCGGCTATCTGTGGGCAGCACTTGACGCGGTGGACGCATGGGCCGTTGCAAAGAACCGGAATTTTGACACTCTTGCGCTAAGAGAGCTGGTGGCCGCCGTGGAGTCGGCCAATGGCTAAAGCTACTGCGCACCTGATCGATCCAGGAGCAAGCTCGCCCGCCTACACTTACGCAGCAGTCGATGAACCGAGGAACCCCTCAATGGCGTCGGCGGCCGCGGGGGCTCCGCCGGACCCGCGGACGCGGGCACTCATCGCCTCGAGCTTGCCGCGCACTACAGGGTCGCCGCTGACGTCAAGGACAGTTTCCCGGATCAGTTCGGGGGAAAGCCCCTCCAGGGGGAGCCGTCGCCCGAGTCCCAGATCCTCCACCCGGCGTGCATTCGCGCCCTGTTCGGGCTGCAGCGGGAAGGCAACCAAAGGTACCCCGAAATAGAGCGCCTCCATGGTCGAGTTCATCCCGGTGTGGGAAAGGAACGCATCGGCGCGGGCTAGGACTTCGAGCTGCGGAAAGAACGGCCGTACCTCAATGTTGTCCGGGATATCCCCCAGCTCGGACTCCTCGACGCGCTCTCCGATTGCCATGGCGACTTCCCAGACTGTGCCCGCAAGTCCTTCCAGGCACATCCTGAAGAAATCCGGCCGGTCATTCAACGGGGTGGTCCCCAGCGAGATGAACAACAGCGGCCTGTCCTTGGCCCGGGGCCGCCAGGCTTCCTCGTTGCCACGCAGGCCAAGGCATGGGCCCACGAAGTGGAACCTGCCGTCGAAAGTCTCTCCCGAGGGCTGGAATTCCCTCGGGATGAAGGAGATGTTCAACGACGCAGGAGGTCCGCCCATGAACTGCAAATGGCCCACGCCCTGCTCCGCGGCGAAATCATGGATCCGTTGGCCAACCTGTTTCCAGGCCTCGACCATGCCCGGCGGCGGCGGGCCCGGCATGAGGTCCCGCATCGAGAAATGTTCGTTGGTGGCGTAGCTCGGTAGCAACGCAATATCGGGCAACGCCAGCTTCGCGGCAGCCATCTTCCCGGAGAGCGTCATGGCGTCGTAGGCCACCCCGTCCGGCGGGTCCTCTGCGAGCCGGGCCAGCAGCGCCGGGAATTCCTCCCTTGCGCCCTTGAGAATCCGATCGAGCAGTCCAGACATCATTCCGGACGGCATTCCCGCGAACATCCCCGGCATCGGTGACGGACCTCCACTAGCGGGCGCTGCGCCGCCCTCTCCAGGCGCTGCGCCGCCCTCCGCCAAACGCTCGCGTGGCGGGAGGAAGGCCGCCAGGTCCTCTCCGCTGGGAAAGAACACGGCACCGGCGGCTTCGACCGCTTTCGCGTACTTCGCCGACGTCGCATAGGTGACACGGTGGCCCCGGCGAACCAGCTCGGCGACCACCGGCAAGGTCGGGTTCACATGGCCCGCCGCAGGCAGACATATGAAGGCTACGTGCATCACGCTACTCCCGAGAACAGGGGATCCTTCATTGGGAAAGGTCGGTGCTGTGAACGCTGCGCCGCCGCGATTTCAGCCCGGTCTCCAACTTGGTCCGCACCTCGCGCTTCACCCGGGCGGCAAGCTCAGTCTCATGCATTTCCAGGAAGGTTCGGACTGCGCGGGGATCCCACGGCACCAAGGACCGCAACGCCCAGCTGACTGCCTTGACCACGGTGTCGTCGCGATCGTTGATCAAGATGCCGACGACGCCGAGCGTCCGCTGCGTATCTCCCGTTCCCCAGCGTGACCTCGTGTTGAGCACCGTTGTGGAGACAAGCGCTATGCGCCGCCACCAATGATCCGGGCTCCGCGCCCAGCCGTCGACGTCGGCGTCCGAGATGAGCCCTTCGCGCCACGCGGGTCCCACCAAAACGGTCGCAAAAGCATCAGCCTGCCCCCACGTAGTGATGCCTTCTCCCAAGTGTTCAAGCCGGGCCCGCGTCAGCTCAGCGAAAGCCGCCTGGTGGGCGTTGATGAACTCCCAGCCCTCCCAGTCAAAGCCCGCTTGGACGAGCCCTTCGGCGAGATTGAAGACGACGGCCGCGTCCATCGTGGCGATTTCCGCGGAAACCCTGCGGCGGACGGCGCGGAAGCTCGCGGCGTCGTGCTTCTCCAAAGCGCGCAATTCCTCAAGGACGCGCGCCAACAATTGCCCCGGTTGAGTATCCCCCGGAGAGACGAGCACCCCGTGCGAAGCCACTTTCGGCCCCCCGATTTCGCAGCCTCAACGCTACTATGCGGGGGCGTCGTCGGTATCCGGCCCTTCGGCAGGTTCCTGGCTGTGAAGGCCGGTATCGTGCGACACCCAACCCTCCGTTTCCCCTTCGGCAGGGGCGTCGCTGTGATGGCGGACTTCGTTCGGATCTGGTGCCTTGTTCATTCCGGATGCTTCCTGTCCTTCGTTGGACTGTTCCCGCGAACGCCTTAAAGTCTACGCCGGGGAGGGGGCGTGTGGCCTAGGCTAGGCAAGGAACTACCGAACGAATTCAACGGCTGAATGCAGAGGTGAAGAATGGCAAAGCGACCCAACCAGGCAGTAAAGATTGCGCAGGAAACGGCCCACAACGCCATGTTCGACGCCAGCGGCAATGCCAAACCCGGTGTCCACAACGTGCTGCTCCGGGCCGTCGAGGTCCAACGTCCCCTTGTCCTGGCCAACCTGCGCCGCCTGCAACGCAAACACCCGCAGGCCACAGCGGCGCAGCTGGCCGCCAAACTGGAGCGCGACTACCTCGCCGCAGTCACCGGCGGGGGAGCCGCCGTCGGGGCAACCGCCGTCGTGCCCGGCATCGGCACCGCGGCCTCGCTGGGCCTTTCCGCGCTTGCCACCATCGGGTTCCTGGAAGGAACCGCTCTGTACGCCGCTTCCTTGGCCGAACTCCACGGAATCCGCCTCACCGATCCGGACCGTGCGCGAACCATGGTCATGGCCATCATGCTCGGCGAGGAAGGCACGGCCCTGCTGGGTGCCCTGAGCGGACAATCGCTCGGCAGAGGCAAAGGAATCACCCAGGCCTGGGGCATGACCCTCACCAAGAAGCTGCCCGGCGGAGGATTCGGGGTCATTCGCGATGCCATCCAGCGCGCCTTCCTCAAGCGGCTCGTTAAGCGCCAAGGCGCGGCCTTCCTCGGCCGGGCCCTGCCTTTCGGCGTGGGGGCCGTGGTGGGCGGAGTCGGAAACCGCGTCATGGGGCGTGCCGTAGCGGCCTCGGCGAGGGAAGCATTCGGTCCCATGCCGGACTTCATTCCGGGCGAGCTGCTCCCAGCCGCCCGCCAGAACGCGCTGGAAGGCGGGAATAGTGGATCTCAACGCTGATTCGGGGGAGTCGTTCGGCTCCTGGACCATGGGGAACGACGCATCAATGTTCCGGATCGTCAGCAGCGCCAACGTCGCCTGCGGCTTCCACGCCGGGGACCCGGTGACCATGCTGGACAGCTGCCGTGCCGCCTTCGAGCTCGACGTCCGGGTGGGCGCCCACGTGGGCTACCGGGACCTGCACGGCTTCGGGCGCCGATCGATGGACATGTCCTTCGATGAGCTCTTCGGCGACGTCCTCTACCAGCTCGGTGCCCTCGACGGCATGGCCCACGCGGTGGGCGCCTCCGTGGACTACGTCAAACCCCACGGTGCCCTGTACAACAGGATCGTCAACGACGTCGAGCAGGCCGAAGCAGTAGTGGCTGCGATTCACGCCTACGATCCCGGGCTACCCGTCCTTGGCCTGCCGGGCTCGGCGCTGCTGCGCCTCGCCGAGGAATCCGGCCACCCGGTGTTCCGCGAGGCGTTCGTGGACCGCGGCTACATGCCGGACGGAACGTTGGTGCCGCGCTCGCAGGAAGGCGCGGTGGTGCACGACGCCGGCGCGGTAGTCGAGCGGGCTGTGCGCTTTGCGGTGCGGGGCGAGGTGCTGGCCGTGGACGGCACAGTGGTGCGGGTTCAGCCCGATTCGTTGTGCATCCATGGCGATACCCTGGATGCTGTCGAACTGGCGGCGGCGGTGCGCGCCGGCCTCGAGGAAGCTGGAGTGGAGATTGAATCCTTCGCTTGAGCGGGAGCTTTTGCCCTGCGGTGACAGCGCTTTCTTGGTGGAACTGCCCGAGCTGACCGCCGTCGTCGCATACTACCGCGGGCTGACCGGGGCCGGCGCTTCGTTTGGCAGTTCAATGCCGGAGGGGATCATCGACGTCGTGCCGGCCGCCCGCACTGTCCTGGTCACCTTCGATCCCGAAACGATCCGTCCTTCCGACGTCCGCGACTGGCTGGAGTCCGCAGAACCGGCATACGACGTCGCCAGCTCGGGCCGCGAAGTGACCATCGAGGTCTCCTACCGTGGCCCGGACCTTGCCGAAACGGCACAATTCCTCGGCATGAGCGAAGCCGAAGTGGTCAAGCTTCACACGAGCTCGGAGTGGACTGCCGCATTTTCCGGCTTTGCGCCCGGCTTCGTATACCTGGTCACCACGCATGAGCGGCTCCGCGTTCCGCGCCGGAACACCCCACGCACCGCCGTGCCGGCTGGCTCTGTTGGCCTCGCGGGCGAGTTCAGCGGCGTCTACCCGCGATCCTCTCCGGGCGGGTGGCAGCTGATTGGAACCACGACGGCGGCACTGTGGGACGCGTCCAAGGCCGAGCCCGCGCTGATCCGGCCGGGTGACCTGGTCCGATTCGTGGAGGCCTGATGGGGATAGTGGTGGTGAACCCCGGCCCCCTCACCTTGGTGGAAGACCTTGGCAGGCAGGGCTGGGCTTCCTTGGGGCTGAGCCCTTCCGGCGCGCTGGACCGGCAATCGCTTCGCCTTGCCAACCTGCTGGTGGGGAATCCCGCGGAGGCGGCAGGGCTGGAGATATTGCTGGGTGGGCTTCGCCTGCGGTTCGTCACGGCGTCGACGGTCGCGGTGGCGGGTGCCGAGGGAATCGTGAGACTCAACGGGGCCGAGATTCCGCTGAACCAAGCCGTCCGGGTTGCCCCGGGCGCCGTGCTGGACTTCGGTGCCCCTCTGTTCGGACTGCGATATTACCTGGCGGTACAGGGCGGCATCGACGCGCCAAAGCTCCTCGGTTCAAGCAGCACGGACATGCTCTCCGGTGAAGGCCCAGCGCCGTTGAAATCGGGTGAGCAGCTAGGAATCGGGCATGTTTCCGCGGGCAATGGCCTGGTTTCGGGTACGGGTTCGGGGACCGTTAACAATGCGCATGTCCTCCCTGCCATCCGCCGCGCTCCTGATCCGGGGCGCGCCATCACAGCCCGCGTGGATCGCGGCCCCCGGGCGGACTGGTTCGACCCCGACTCCTGGCGCCGCTTGGTCAGCCAGGAATGGACCCTGTCGCCCGATTCCAACAGGATCGGTGCCCGGCTGGTGGGCCGCCCGCTCACCCAGGCCCGGCTCGAGGAACTGCCCAGCGAAGGCATGGTGCTCGGCGCACTGCAAGTGCCGCCGTCGGGCCTTCCCACGGTATTCCTGGCAGATCATCCCGTGACGGGTGGCTACCCTGTGATTGCCGTGGTGCGTCGCACGGACCTGGACTTATTGGGCCAAGCCCGCCCCGGCCAGCGGATCCGTTTCCTCGGCTGAAGGTCCCCTCCACCGGACTGCGTCAGCCGAACACCAAGTGCGCTACCGTGAAGATCGCGAGCCCGGCCAGCGACCCCACTACGGTGCCGTTGATGCGGATGTATTGCAGGTCCTTACCTACCTGGAGCTCGATCTTTTGCGAGGTTTCCTCGGCATCCCAGCGCGCCACGGTGTCCGTGATGACCCCAGCGATATCGGAACGGTACGTTTTGACGAGGTACCCGGCAGCATCACCGATCCAGGCATTGACCTTGCCCGCCAGCTCGTCGTCGTTGACAAGCCGCGAACCGAAGTCCCGGACGGCGCTCTTGAAGCGCTGTGCCAATTCGCTGTCGGGATCGTCGACGGCGGTGAGCAGCGCGTCCTTGATAGTGCCCCACGTGCGGGAGGCAAGTTCGCGGACCTCGGGATCGCCGAGGACCTGGGTCTTGATTGCCTCCGCGCGGGCGATCATTGCGGGATCGTGCTGGAGATCCTGGGCAAGATCACCGAGGTATGTATCGATCGATTGGCGCACTTGATGGTCGGGATCCTGCTGCACCGCCCGGACGAACTTGGAGATTTCGTTGTAGACCCTGTCTCCCACGATGTCGTCCACGAAGGAAGGAACCCAGAGGGGCGAACGGTCGGACACGAGCCGGTTCACCGTGGAGTGGTTCGCTTCCACCCAATCAGCCGCCCGGTCAACCAGCAGATCGACGAGTTTGTGGTGGTGGCCGTCGGCAAAGATCCGTTCGGCCATCCGGCCTACGGGCGGTCCCCACGGCGGGGTGAGCAGGTGCTTGCGGACCATGCCCTCGATCACTGCTTGGACGTCGTCGTCGTTCAGCACGGTGAACGCCCCGCGGATCAGTGCCGAACCTTCCTTGGCGATGCGCTCCGGGCCACCCGGGGATGCGAGCCACGTGCCGGCTTTCCGGGCGATGTCGATGCTCGCGAGCTTCTCCTGGACCACCTGCTCGGACAGGAAGTTGGTCTCCACGAATTCCCCGAGCGAAGCGCCGATCTGGTCCTTGCGCCGCGGAATGATGGCGGTGTGCGGGATTTTCAGGCCCATGGGGTATTTGAACAGCGCAGTGACGGCGAACCAGTCGGCCAGCGCTCCCACCATGCCGCCCTCGGCAGCGGCCCGCACGTATTCCAGCCACGGATACTGCCTCTGCAGGGCGAAAGCGGCCGTGAAAACCACCGCCATCACAATCAGGAGCGCCAGCGCCACCGACTTCATCCGACGCAGGGCAGCCGCCTTTTCGGCGTCGCCATTCCGTTGCCCGACGCCGGACCCAACCGTGGAGCTGTTCCCGGCACCTGCGTTCCGGGTGGCCTCCGCCGTCAGGTCGCTATCGCTGTCCGTCACCGGGATTTGTTCAGAGTTCACCTGCATGTGCCCAGCGTAGCCCCGTCGCTGTCATGGACGTGGGCTACCGTGTCCCCATGACGAATGACGAGCCCGGTCGCCCAGACCAAAGCACGGAGCAAAATACGCGGCCCATGGTCTACGCCCACCGCGGAGCCAGTGCAGCATTTGCCGAGCACACGCGTGCCGCCTACCTGAAGGCAATCGCCGACGGCGCCGACGGCGTCGAGTGCGACGTCCACCTGACCCGGGACCAGCACGTTGTCCTGCTCCACGACGCAAACCTGGACCGCACCTCGGACGGCACCGGTCCCGTGGCCGAGAAGACGCTCCAAGAACTGCGGCAGCTGGATTTCTCTTCCTGGAAGGGCGCCCGGATCCCGGACCAGTACGGCGCAAAATCGGACCAGCTCCTGACGCTCCCGGAGTTGCTGGAGATCCTGCGTGGTGCCGGCAGGACCATCGGCCTGGCCATTGAACTCAAGCACCCCAGCCCGTACCAGCTCAAGCTTGAAGACCGCGTGCTGGAGCTTCTCGGCCGGGAAGGGTGGAACGCGGAGACCTCCATGCTGGACAACATCCAGGTTTCCTTCATGAGTTTCAGCCCGGATTCGGTCAAGCACCTGCTCCAGTTCGTTCCCGCGGAGCACATCTGCCAGCTCGTGGACGACGTCACGGTGGAGGAAGTCCGCGATGAACTGGGCCTGGGAGTCATCACCGGAGGAGCGGTGGCCAACGTGATGAAGGCGGCCCAGCAGGAAGGCGAACGGATCCTGGACGACTGCGAGGTTGGACTGGCCGGGCCGGGCATCGACTACGTCCGCAAGCACGCCCGCACCGTCCAGCGCTGGCTGGAATCGGGCCGCCGTTTCCGGGTGTGGACCGTTGACTCGGAGAACGATGTTGCCCTCTGCCAAGGCCTGGGCATCCACGAGATCACCACGAACAAGCCGGCGCAGGTCCTGGCCCAGCTTTAGGCACCACGCGCACCCAACTAGCTCGCAATTGTTGTCGTTTAGGGGCTCCAAAACGACAACAACTGCGAGTCAGATGACCGTGTTGCTGAGGGTTCCGATGCCGCCCAGTGTGATGTCCACCCGGTCGCCGGGCTGGACAGCCACGAAGGTGTTCGGAGCTCCCGTCATGATGATGTCGCCGGGCTCCAAGGTCAGCCATTCGGTGACATAGACGAGGCAATCCGTGATGGAGGATGGCAGGTTGAAGGACCCGGACCGGGCCTTGACCTCGCCGTTGACTACTACCTCGGTGCTGACGTTGTCCGGGTCCTCGATCCCGGTTTCGATCCACGGTCCGAGCGGCGTGTAGTTGGTGCCGGACTTGCCCTGGAAGAGCTTTTCGTCGACGTGGTTTTGATCCACGTTGGTGACGTCGTTGACCACGGTGTAGCCCAGGACGTGGCTCAAGGCGTTCTCGGCAGTGAGCTTTTCCGCCCGCTTTCCGATGACGGCGGCCAACTCGCCTTCCACGTTCACCGTGCCCGCGTTGCGCACGGCCACGATGCCGTCACCGGGTCCGGCGATGCTGTGGACGGACTTGTGCCAGGCCTGGATGGGCAGTACGTGGTTGTTGTTGCCCAGGTTGTGCCCGATTCCGAGCACCACGGAAGGCCGGACCGGGGCGAGGAGCTCGGCGTCGTCCGCGGAACTGGATTCTCCGGTGAAGGATAGGACCTCGGCAAAGGGATCCTCGATGTGGTCCCAGCGTCCATCGCGCAGGACAGCGTGCTGGGGGCCGGAAGGGGTCTTCAGTCGGGCGATGCGCATGGAACTCCTCGTTGAATTTCTTGTGGCGGTGGACTGTGGCGGTGGACTGTGTCAGGCACGGCCTAGAAAGAAACATACATCATACTGAACTGAGTCCAATACTCTGAACACATAACTCAGTCCGAACCCTTCCGGTTACCGCGCTGGGCAGGGCTGTGGTTGCATGAATACATGCCTTTTTCATGGTCCGCCCGGACAACACAGACAATCTCCGCGGCGGCCATGAGTGCACTGTTACTCGTCAGTGCCAGGAAGCACTTCCGGCAGCCGAAATTCTTCGCTCCCGTGGTCCCGGACTATCTCTGCCGCGAGGACTACGCAGTCGGGCACGCTGAAGCCGGCCAGGACAAGACCAAACCAACCGCACCGCACAACGGCGCCTTGGCGGTCATGTCCAGGGAGGAATGGATCGCGGTGAGTGGACTGCTTGAGGCGGTTGCCGCCGTCGGACTCCTCATTCCTGCCACGCGTAGGGCTGCAGCCCGCGGCACTACGCTGATGTTCACGGCGTTCCTGGCCGGCCACGTGGACGCGCTCCGCCGCGCCTACTCGCCTACAGGTTCGGTGTCCGCTCGGCGGATCCACACACTGCGGCTGCCCTTGCAGATCCCTCTGATCCTGTGGGCATGGAGCTTGGCCGGAGCGAAACGGGGCGCATGAAACTCCTCGAATCCCCGGCGGTGAAGGTGGGCCTCTCCATCAGCATTGCAACGGGTCTCTACGGCATCTCGTTCGGGGCATTGGCCTCGGCCTCGGGGTTCAGTTTCTGGCAGACCATGGCGTTCAGCCTGCTCATGTTCAGCGGCGGCTCGCAGTTCGCCTTCATCGGCGTCGTGGCTGGCGGAGGTTCCGGCATTGCGGCCATGACAGCGGCCGCGCTGCTGGGGTTGCGCAACGGCATCTACGGGATGCAGATGAACGCGCTGCTGCGTCCCAGCGGTTGGCTCAAGTACCCGCAAGCCCACATCACCATCGATGAATCCACGGCCACTGCCTCGGGACAAAGCGATTCCGACGAACAACGCCGCGGCTTCTGGACAGCCGGACTCGGCATTTTCGTGCTGTGGAACATCTTCACGGCTGTGGGCGCACTGGCCGGCGATGCCTTGGGCGACCCCAAGCAGTGGGGTCTCGACGGCGCCGCCGTGGCAGCGTTCCTCGGCCTTCTTTGGCCGCGGCTCAAGGGCCGTGAGCCGTGGGCGATCGCCGCTGCTGCTGCCCTGGCGACCATCATTGCGGTCCCGTTCGTTCCGGCTGGGGTGCCCATCCTCGTGGCCGCCGTGGTGGCCGGAGCCATCGGCTGGTTCAGCCACGGACGCAGCGACGAAGGGATGGAGCCCGACGTCGATCCCTACCCGCGCGGCCATTCCAGTGCTGACGCTTCCAGCCGCGAAAGGAACGCCGAATGAACCTCTGGGTTTGGATCCTCATTGCCTGCGGACTGGCGTACCTGACGAAACTTTCGGGCTATTTCGTGCCGGCGAAACTGCTGCAGAGTCCCCGGATGATGCGTGTGGCCGGCACCATGACCATCGGACTGCTGGCATCCCTGACCGTGGTCAACGCGGTGGCGTCCGGGCAGTCCCTGGCCTTCGACGCCCGGTTCGGCGCGCTGGCTGCGGGTGCCGTCGCACTGTGGCTCCGTGCCCCGTTCCTGGTAGTGGTCATCGTCGGGTCGGCAGCGGCCGCTGGGCTCCGGCTGCTCGGCTGGCGCTGAACCGCGACGCGCGGTTCCAACCATGCCGCGGCGCGCAACGTCGTCGTGCGCTGGTTACTGGAAATTCATCCCGGGGATGGGGGTCTGCTGCGGCAGCGGACGCGACGGGCGCTCGGTGCGGATGGCGTCCTCAAGGAGGGCAACAGGCCGTTCCCAAGCGCGGGACCCCGGCTCCATGGTGTCCACGGCGCCGATCAGCATGGCAACAAGGCGCACCATGTCCTCGATGGAAATGTCCCGGCGCAAAGAACCCTGGCCCTGGCCGCGGCTAAGAAGTTCAGCCATGGAATCGATCAAGCCGCCCGTGATGCCCACCAGGAGTCCACGGCGGCCGGCGACGGCGCCCAGCAGGTTGGCGTCTTCGCTGGCAACCTGCACTACGGCGTCGATCACGTTGATGAGCCCGACGGCGGCATCCATGCCCGCGAGGGACTCTTCCACGACCGGGTCGACATGAAGCCTGAGTTGCCGCGACAGGGCGGCCAGGACGAGTTGTTCCTTGTCAGCGAAGTTGCGGAACAGTGTAGCCGGGCCAACACCTGCGGTGGTGGCGATCGTCTGGAGTGGAACCTCCGGGCCCAGCTCGCGGAAGCACTGGCGCGCCGCCGTGATGATCTTGTCTACATTGCGCGCAGCATCAGCTCTAAGTGGCTTGCGTTCCAAGGGCCGGTCCATGCTGCTCACAGTAGCAACGGAGGGGCTCCAATCACTTTTGTGACATTCTTGCCCGTGAAAGACTGGATTCATGTTGCTTGCCTTTTCAGTCGCCCCGTCCGGCCAGCCCGCTGCTGGCGCCGCATCCGTTGATGGCTCGGTGCACGATGCCGTTGCCGAGGCCGTGAAGATCGTCCGCGAATCCGGGCTTCCCAACCAGACGGACTCGATGTTCACCACCATCGAGGGTGAGTGGGATGAAGTGTTCGACGTCGTCAAGCGCGCCACCGAGGCGGTGAGCAAGTACGGGAGCCGGGTGTCCCTGGTGATCAAGGCGGATATCCGGCCGGGATATGCGGGGGAGATTACGGGCAAGGTCGAGCGGCTCGAGAAGGCGATCGCCGGCGGGGAATAGGCCCTTCGGCGGCGCGCAGGTTCCACACTCGGACTCAGCCGGGAGTCTCTGATGCCTGCTTGTTGTTGATGGCAATCGCCTCCGATGACTATTGAAACGCCCTTGAGTCGGGAGCTTAAGCTAACAAAATGCGATGCGCGATAACAAGTATTGTTATAAGTTCGCATAAGTTCGTATACTCACTCCATGGATCCTTCATTGAACCCATTCGCGCCAGGCTCTGGCGTGCGACCCCCGGAACTCGTTGGACGCGACAGTGAGATTAGGGCATTCGATCTGCTGATCGCTCGGACGCGGTCCAACACAACTGGGGATCGCGGAATGGTCCTCTCGGGCCTGCGAGGGGTGGGTAAGACGGTCCTGTTGAATGTCTTCGCTGAGCACGCCCGGCAGAACGACTGGCTCGTAATCCAGCTCGAAGCCCAGCCAGGGGAAGCCGGTAAGGGTGCGACGCGCGCGAAGCTAGCACGCGAACTTGAAGTTGGTGCTCGGCGGCTTCGGGGCAAGCCCGCTTGGGCCTATCTAAAAGAGTCGATGGCTAGTATTGGCAACATCTCCGCCAGCCTCGGCGCTACAGGCGTTTCGGCCTCCGTGACCACGAATCAGGGCAGGGCCGATTCGGGGAATCTCGACATCGATATTGAAGAGCTGGTCGAAGATGTATCCCTGGCCATGCGCAAGGCCCGGGCTGGATTCGGCCTATTCATTGATGAAATGCAGGATCTGGACGAGGAACTACTGACAGTCCTTCTGTCGGTTCAGCATCTCGCCGGGCAGAGGGGATGGCCCTTCTACATCGTCGGTGCAGGTCTCCCCAACCTTCCAGGCAAGATATCAGAGGCCAGGACTTACGGAGAGAGATTGTTTCTCTACAAGACCATCGGCCAGCTCACCGAAGAAGCGGCCGCAGAAGCCCTCACCCTGCCGATCAGCAGGCTAGGCGCATCGACGGCACCCGAAGCATTGTCGATATTGTTGTCCGCGGCCAACGGATACCCCTACTTCCTCCAAATTTATGGGCGTTCCGCGTGGGACGAGGCGCCGGACAAGGTCATTACCGCCGAGGACGCCCAGGTGGCGGTCCGGTACGGAACAAGCGATCTTGACCATGGTTTTTTTGAGGCTCGATGGCAGCGTGCCACTCCTGCTGAACGGGTATACCTGAGGGCGATGGCTCTTGACGGTGAACAGCCTTCGTCCACGGGCGAAATTGCCGCGAGGCTGGGGAAATCTACGAACAAGCTCGCGGTCATTCGGCAGCGACTCATTACAAAGGGCGTGGTCTATGCGCCCGAATACGGATCGATTCAGTTCACGGTCCCGGGAATGGCTGGCTTCATTGAACGCCAGACGGAAGGCTGAGAGGGTCTCCGCTGCCGGTCCTTCCCTCCGGCCCGTGCCCGGTGCCAGACTGGGGCCATGTTTGAACACAAGGCCCAGCCCGGCTGGGTGGCCGTGGAGGAATACTTGTCCAACGCCGTCGTTCGCCCGAACGCCGCGCTCAAGCATGCGGTGCAGTCCGCCCTCGACGCCGGGATGCCGCCTATCGAGGTGGCGCCCAACGCCGGCAAGCTGCTCAAGATGCTGGTGCAGTTGTCCGGGGCGCGGCGCGTGCTGGAAATCGGCACCTTGGCTGGCTTCAGCGCGATCTGGATGGCCCAGGGGCTGCCCGACGACGGCCGCCTGGTCACGTGCGAATACCTCCCGAAACACGCCGAAATCGCCCGGGCGAACGTTGACATGGCAGGGATCGGCCACAAAGTAGACATCCGGATCGGCCCGGCTCTGGAGACCCTTGCGGCGCTGGCCGAAGATCCCACGCGGGACGGTCCATTCGACTTTGTCTTCATCGATGCCGACAAGGAGAACGATTCCAACTACCTGGACTGGGCCATCCGGCTCGGGCGGCCGGGGACGGTGATCGTGATGGACAACGTCATCTGGGAGGGTGCCATCCTGGATCCTTCCATGGACGAGGTGAACGCTCCGGGCATCGTGGGGGCTTTGGAGATGATGGGCAAGGATCCGCGCCTCGACGCAACGGCCATCCAAACGGTTGGATCCAAGGGATGGGACGGCTTCGCGATAGCCCGCGTGGTGTGACGCTAGGCTGAGCGAATGGAATTTACCCTCCGCCCGGCAACCGTGGACGACGCCGAGCCCCTGACCCGCATGCATGTGGCTGCCTGGCGGGAAAGCTACGGGCACCTCTTGCCCGAGGAGTTCTTCGCCTTCCGTGAGGCCACCATCAACACGCGGATCGAGAGGCAGCGGGAAGCCTTGGAGGGCTCATACAAACCGATGCTCGCCCACGACGCCGGCGGCGCCTTGGTGGGCATCGCCTTCGCCCGCGAGGCCCCGGAGGAGGACCGGCCGTGCGAGCTGCAACTGCAGGTGATCTACACCCTGCGTCGCGTGCACGGTTTGGGCGTGGGGCAAGCATTGGTCGACGCCGTGATCGGCAATTCTGCCGCCTTTCTTTGGGTGCTCGAAGACAACCCGCGGGCCCAGGCTTTCTACCGCAAGAACGGCTTCCGGCCTGACGGAACACGCCAGCTCTTGCCGCCCGAATGGCACGAACTGCCGGAGATCCGGATGGTGCGTGCCGCCGTCGGGGGCTGACCGCAAGGCTGCGGCGCACCGCCGTCGAGGGCTGACCGCAAGGCTGCGGCGTCAACTAGGGTTGAAGCATGACCGGAAGAGGGCGGCAGTAGTGGCGAAGCGTGGCAAGGGCAGGGGAGCCGGGCAAGCTGCCGGGGTCATCGAGGTGCCCGCGGGCACCAAGCCGAACGGTCCCGTGGAGGGCGTCTACTACATCGACACCGGCGACTGCGAACTGGTTGCCGACCCGGACAACTCCAACGGCTGGCTCCTGAAGATCAACGGTGTCATGAGCTCGCATATCGATGTTGCAGAGCCGCTGTTCCTGGACTTCGAGTACATGCGCTGGATAGCCGCGCTGGTTGAATCCAAATGGCCGCCCGCATCCAAGCCGAAGTTGCGGGCCTTGCATCTTGGCGGCGGAGCATGTTCCCTCGCCCGGTACTTCCACGCCGCCTACCCGGACGCGCGCCAAGTGGTGGTGGAACTCGACGGCAAGCTGGCCGACTACGTGCGCGGCTGGTTCGACCTCCCGAAGGCCCCGCTGCTTCGAATCCGGGTGGGCGAAGCCAGGGAAGTCACGGAAAGCCTCACGCCTGACACCCGGGACCTCATCATCCGGGACGTCTTTGCCGGTGCCCTCACCCCGAGGGCGCTCACCACCCGCGAATTCAACGACCACGCGTCGAGGGTGCTGGCGCCGGGCGGGCTCTACGTGGTGAATTCCGGAGATGCGCCCGACCTCAAAAACGCCCGCGAGGACGCCGCCACCATCGCAGACACCTTCGCGCACACCATGATCATCGCCGATCCCGCGATGCTCAAGGGCCGGCGGTACGGGAACATGATCATGGCCGGCAGCCACGAGCCTTTCGGCGACGATCCGCAACTGGCCCGGAAGCTCCTCGGCGGGGCGGTTCCCGCACATATCTGGAACGACGCGAAAGTCCGGGCATTCGCCGTCGGCGCGCAGATCCGGCACGACCCGCGGCCAGCCGCCTGACCGTCACTCACCGAAGGGCTCAGATGTGAGCGAGCGTCCGCCGGGGAAGGCTTATATGTGAGCGAGCGTCGGCCGGGGAGGGACTTTAGCGGCGCGCCAGAAGCAGCTCGCGGTGGGCGGCCGTCTCCTCTTGGAGGGCGTGCACGACGGCGGCGACGGCGGGGCGACGCATCGAGTCAGGCCGCAGAACCATCCAGTAGGGGAGCAGCTCGGCGAAATGCGCGGGCAGCAGCCGCACCAGGTCCGGGTGCCGGTCCGCCATGAAGCACGGCAGGAAGCCGATGCCGGCCCCGGCACGCGTGGCCTCCACGTGGACGAAGACGTTGGTGGAGCTCAAGCCGTCGCGCATGGACGGGACCAGCCGGCGAGGGGCATCGAGATCGTCCACTTGCAGCATGGAGTCCACGAAATAGACCAGCTGATGCCGCGTCAGCTCCTCCACGGTTCCGGGTACGCCGTGAAAAGCCAAGTACTCGCGCGAGGCATACATTCCCAGCATGTACTCACCCAGCAGCACAGCCTCGGCCCGGTGCACCTGCGGTTCGCCCACCACCACTTCCACGTCCAGGCCGGAACGCTGCTGGAGCGCCCGGCGGGTCACGGTGATGATCTCCACGGTGAGGCCGGGATGCGATCGGCGCAATCGCGCCACAGCGGGTGCCGCGATGTAGGCGCTGAAACCGTCAGTTGCGGTCATGCGCACGACGCCGGCAATGGGGTCCGGCGCACGGTCCTCCGGTCCCAGCGTGCCCACCGCCGCTTCGATCCGCTCTGCAACGCCCACGGCCTCGGCTCCGAGCTCCGTGATTTCCCAGCCGCCGGCCGCCCGCGCGAGGACCCGGCCGCCGAGCGCCTTTTCGAGCGCGGCGATCCTGCGGGAAACGGTGGTGTGGTTCAGTCCCAAGGCTTGGGCCGCCGTCGTGAACTTACCTGAGCGCGATACTGCGAGCAGGACGAGGAGGTCATCGGGATTCGGATTCATATCTGCAATTCTGCACACACTTGGTGCCATTTTGGCCATTGAAGCAGCACTGATGTGCGGCAATACTCATTGGAGCATTTCGTGTTGTGGATCACAACGCGTGTCAGTGTGGACACTAAGGAGATGGACATGAGCGTAGGACAACGCTCCGCAGCAGGGGCCGCCACCGGCAAAGGCGCAGGCCTCAAGAAGATCGTCGCCGCCTCGATGGTGGGCACCGTGGTGGAATGGTACGAATTCTTCCTCTACGCCACGGCCGCAACGCTGGTTTTCGGCAAGTACTTCTTCCCGCCCACGGGCAACGACCTCGACGGCATCATCCAGGCGTTCCTGACCTACGCGGTGGGCTTCGTGGCCCGGCCCCTGGGCGGCATCGTCTTCGGCCAGATCGGCGACAAGCTCGGCCGCAAACCCACGCTGCAGCTCACCATCGTGATTGTCGGCGTGTCCACCTTCCTCATGGGCTGCCTCCCCGGCTTCGCCGACCTCGGTTTCTGGGCGCCGGCCATGCTCGTGGCACTCCGCTTCATCCAAGGCTTCGCGCTGGGCGGCGAATGGGGCGGCGCGGTGCTGCTGGTGGCAGAACACAGCCCCAAGGAATCCCGCGGATTCTGGTCAAGCTGGCCGCAGGCCGCGGTTCCCGTCGGGAACCTCCTCGCCACGCTGGTCCTCTTCATCATGTCCACCACCCTGAGCAGCGCAGCCTTCCTCGGCTGGGGATGGCGCGTGGCCTTCTGGCTCTCCGCAGTGATCGTCTTCGTGGGCTACTACATCCGCACCCACGTGACCGAGGCCCCGATCTTCCTCGAAGCGAAGGCCCAGGTGGAGAAGGAACAAGCCATCAGCTACGGCGTCGGCGAAGTCATCCGTAAGTACCCCAAGGGCATCCTGCAGGCCATGGGACTGAGGCTCGCCGAGAACATCATGTATTACCTCGTGGTGAGCTTCTCCATCGTGTACCTCAAGAGCGTGGACAAGTACGACACCTCGTCCTTGCTGCTCGCCCTCCTGATCGCGCACGTTGTCCACTTCGTGGTCATCCCGCAGATCGGCCGGTTGGCAGACGCGTGGGGCCGCAAGCCGGTTTACCTGATCGGTGCCATCAGCGGTGCCACCTGGCCGTTCTTCGCCTTCCCCATGTTCGACACCAAGAATCCCGCGGTGATCGTTGCCGCCGTGACCATCGGCCTCTGCCTGCACGCCTTCATGTACGCAGGGCAGCCGGCCATCATGACCGAGCTCTTCCCCACCCGCATGCGCTACTCAGGAGTCTCCCTTGGCTCGCAGGTCACCTCGATCTTCGCCGGTTCGCTGGCCCCGCTGCTGGCGACCCAGTGGCTCAAGGACACCGGATCCTGGATGCCCACGGCAATCTACCTGGTGATCTCCTGCGCGATTACCGCCGTCGTCGTCTTGACGCTCAAAGAGACCCGCGGTGTGGCGCTGGAAGACGTTGACAATGCCGATGCCGTTCGTCACGGCCTCCCCATGGGTGCCCGCGCATGAGCCTCGAGGGCCGCAAGGCCCTGGTGACCGGCGGGGCGGGGGGCATCGGAGCGGCATGTGCCACGGCCCTCGCCGCGCGCGGCGCGAAGGTTGTAGTGGCCGACGTCGATGCCGCCGGAGCCGCGGCCCTCGCCGACAAGCTGGGCGGCACTGCCTGGGGCGTCGACTTGCTCGACACGGAGGCGCTCGCCGGACTCAGCCTGGATTGCGACATCCTCGTGAACAATGCCGGGATCCAGAAGGTCGCTCCCATCGAGGAGTTCGAACCGGCGGACTTCCGCCGCATCCTGACCCTCATGCTCGAGGCCCCTTTCCTGCTTATCCGGGCTGCACTCCCGCACATGTACGCCAACGGATTCGGCCGGATCATCAACATCTCCTCGGTCCACGGGCTGCGGGCCTCGGCGTTCAAGAGCGCCTATGTCTCGGCCAAGCACGGGCTCGAGGGGCTGAGCAAAGTGACGGCCCTCGAGGGCGGCCAGCACGGCGTCACCTCCAACTGCATCAATCCGGGATACGTGCGTACGCCCCTCGTCGAAAGGCAGATCGCGGACCAGGCACTGCTGCACGGCATCCCCGAATCGGAAGTCCTGGCGAAGGTCATGCTGACGGAGTCCGCCGTGAAGCGCCTCGTAGAGCCCGAGGAAGTCGCGTCGCTGGCAGCGTGGATAGCATCCGACGACGCCGGCATGGTCACCGGGGCAAGCTACACGATGGACGGGGGTTGGTCCGCCCGCTAACCCGCCCCTCGATGTCGTAGGCTGGTGCGCACGACGGGAGCAAATATGGGTCTCGATCCGGCCAGCCTGAAGATAGCTCTGGGCATTGTCGCGTCTACGCTCTGCCTGCTGTTTTTCGGATCGTTCCGCCGGACCCGCTCCGCGTACAGCGGCTGGTGGTGCCTTGCCCTCGTTTTCCTGCTCTCGGGGAATATGGCGTACCTGCTCGCCGGGACTCCCCAGCAAATCTGGGCGGGGCCACTCGGCAACGCTTTGCTGGTGGCCGGGGCGTTCAGCGTGTGGGCCGGCTCGCGTTCCCTTCGCTTGCTTCCAACGCCGCGATGGCAGCTTCTCGCCGGACCCGTTGCCACGGCGGTGGCCGCCTCGCTGGAGAACCCGGCCACCAACGCATGGTCCGGCGGACTGGTGTATTTGGCCATGATGTCCTTGGGCATGGGTCTGGCAACGGTTGAACTCTGGCGGTTGAAGCCCAGCGTTTCACAGGCCCACCGCTCCTTGGCGCTCGCCGCAGGAGTATTGGCGTCGTTCTTCCTCTGCCGTGGAATCGCCTATGTCCTGGAAGGTCCCGACGGCCCGGACTTCGGCACCTATCTCAGCTCGGCAACCACCAGTGTGGTCACTATCGTGCTTCTGGTCACCGTGTCCTTCAGCATGACTGCGCTGAGCAACGAGCAGCTCATCAACGGGCTCAACGAACGCGCCACCCGGGACGGCCTGACGGGGCTCCTCAACCGCACCGCCTTCATGGAGCTGGCCACCCAGGAAATCAACAGGCTGCACTCTGCGGGGTCGATCTCCACCCTGATCCTCGCCGACCTCGATCATTTCAAGGCCCTCAATGACAGCCATGGCCACGCCGCGGGCGACACTGCCATCCAGGCCTTCGCCGCCGCGTGCCAGGCTTCGGTCCGCCACACAGACCTCGTCGGAAGGTATGGCGGAGAGGAATTCACCATTCTGCTTCCAGGGGCCGACCTGGAGAGCGCGGAAATCATTGCCAACGAAATCAGCCGCCGTCTGGCCGCGGCAGAACCACCGGACGGCGTCACCTTCCCGACGGTGAGCTATGGCATTGCTCCCAGCACCCTCGCCAACGCCGAGGTGGACCATATGATCGTGGCCGCCGACAAAGCGCTCTACCAGGCCAAGTCCCTCGGACGGAACCGCGCGGTCTGCGCAACTTCCTGACTGCGCACCGCACCGCCGTCGTGCGCTGACTAACGTCGCGCTGAGCCGATCCTGCACCGCTGGGATCGGTCCGCTAAACCAATCTGCTTAAACGCTTGATCAAAAGTGTGATCTCGGTTACGCTTGCAGTGATCAAACGCTTTAGCAGAAATGGACATCAACGCCGATGACTTACTCAGTCTTCTTCCAACCCACCGATGGATGGGTCGGAGACGTGATCCCGTTCCAGAAAGACGGGGAGTTTTGGCTTTTCTATCTGCACGAGGTGCGGAACGACCCGAAGCCGGGAACGTCCTGGAATCTCGTGACCACCAAGGACCTCACGCGATTCGAGGACCATGGAGTGTCGCTGCACCATGGCGGAGAGGGCGAAGCGGACTTCAACGCCTACACGGGCAGTGTTGTGTGCGACGAGTCCGGGATGCACCACCTGTTCTATACCGGACAGAATCCCCGGCACCTCGGCTCCGACGGGGCGCCGCTGCAACTCGTCATGCACGCCACGAGCACGGACGGAATGCTGACGTGGATCAAGCATCCGGAACTGACGTTCGGCGCCCCGGCCGGCTATGAATCCGGCGACTGGCGCGATCCCTTCGTTTTCAAGGACGAGGCCAGCGGCCTGTGGCGGATGCTGCTGGCCGCGCGGCACGCGGACGGCCCGGACCGCCGTCGCGGGCTGATCGCCCAATGCGTTTCCCCGGACCTGATGGATTGGGAGCATACCGAGCCGTTCTGGGATCCCCGCCGGTACATCACGCACGAATGCCCGGACGTTTTCGCCTGGGGCGACTGGTGGTACCTGGTCTATTCGGAATTCTCCGAGTCCTTCACCACCCGCTACCGCATGGCGAAAAGTCCCGATGGGCCTTGGACCGTGCCGCCGCGGGACAGCGTTGACGGCCGCGCCTTCTATGCCTCGAAGACGGCCGAGCGGGACGGTCGCCGGTTCTTCTTCGGCTGGGTCGCCGGCAAGGAGGGCAACCACGACGACGGCGCCTGGCAGTGGGCGGGCACGATGTCCGTCCTCGAGGCCCGCCAGAACGACGACGGCACCCTCGCTTTTTCCCTCGCCGACGAACTCGTCGAGAGCTTCTGGGACGACATCCCGGTATCCCTGGGGGATGACTTTCCGCTGGTACTGCATGCTCCAGACGGGTACACCGCCATGGTGTCCGATGAGGTCCTCCCTCGCCAGTTCTACGCCCGGGCGGTTTTGCAGATCGAAGCCGATACCAGCGAATGCGGCCTGCTGCTCCGCTCAAGCGCGGACGGAGACGAGTCCTACATCATCCGCCTGGAACCGAAGCGCGGCCGCATGGTGTTCGACCGATGGCCCCGCGAAATCAGCGGCGACGCGCAATGGCACGTCTCGGGGGATGTCCCCTTCGAGATCGAGCTGGAACGCCCCTGCGAGCTGGCCTCCGGAGAGCACACCCTCGAACTTGTCGTCGACGGGGACCTCTGCGTCGCCGTCGTCGACCGGCAGGTCGCCCTCAGTACCCGGATCTACGGGCTACCGGACGGCCGCATCGGCGTATTCGCCGGTGAAGGCACCGCAACTCTCACCGATCTTGAGATACGTAAGCGCACAGACAACTAAATACCCAGCGCCAGACCTCCGTTCAAATCAAAGGAGATTTTCCCCCATGAAGAAACTCTTAAGAACGGCCGCCGTAGCAGCGGCCGCAGCCCTCGCCCTCTCCGCCTGCGGCGGTGGAGGCGCCGGCAGCGCCTCCAACGTCAACCCCACCGGGGACATCAAACCGCGGCAAATCTCGTGGCTGCTGTCCCGGCCGGCAGACGGTGCAGTCATCAACGTCATGAAAAAGGTGGCCGACGAGTACGCCCAGACCCATCCCGGCTTTTCCCTCAACCTGATCACCACCCCTGACCGACCCTCCTACATCCAGAAGTACGAAACCCTCGCTGCCGCGAACAAGCTCCCGGAGCTGTTCGACACGGACGCCACGCCCTTCGCCCAGCAACTCGCCAAGCAGGGCAAGATGGTGGATGCCGAGAAGCTGCTCAAGGACCTCGGTGTCTACGACAGCTACCGGACGAACGCACTGAATTACCAACGCTTCGACGACGGATCCCTCTACATGGTCCCGTTCCAGTTCGAGCTCGAGTACTTTTGGTACAACAAGGCTCTCTTCCAGCAGGCTGGAGTATCAGTGCCGAAGTCACTCGACGACATCCCCGCGATGTGCACGGCCCTGCGCAAGGCCGGGATCACGCCCCTTGCCCTTGACGGCCAGGACCAGTGGCCCCTTGAGCGCTACGTCTCCTACCAGCCCTTCCGCGACGCCGGACCCGACTTCGTGCAGAAGCTCAAGAAGGGTGACGCGAAGTTCAGCGACGCCACCGGCCAGAAGACAGTCAACTGGATAAGCCAGCTCGGAGGGGCCGGTTGCTTCCAGGACGGCTTCTCCTCGCAGGGTTACTCCGACGCCCAGAATCTCTTCACCTCCGGCAAGGCCGCCATGTACAACATCGGTACCTGGGAACTGCCCAGCCTCGCGACCGACAAGCTGAACCCGGCGGTGCGTAACGACGTCGACTACTTCACGCTTCCGGCCACGCCGAGTTCCGCGACGGCCGCCAACGAGTACGTGGCAACCTCAGGTATCGGCATGGCGGTCAACTCGAAGACCTTCGACCCGCTCGTGAGCGACTTCCTGAAGTTCGCCCTCGCCAAGTACCCCTCGGAATACGCGGCCACGGGCGCCCTCTCGCCGACGACGAATGTCCAAACGACGATTCCAGCCAACGCCACGCCGCTGTACAAGAAGGCGATCGACCAGGCGAAGGATCTCGGATCGAAGCTCGCGATGCCTTGGGACACGCAGCTTGATCCGACCACCAACAGCAGGCTGCAGCAAGAGCTCGTGCTCTTGGCCCAGGGCAACGTCAAGCCTGCGGAGTTCACCAGCACGATGGATAGCACCATCGCACAGAACGCTCCCAAGTTCTTCAAATAACACGCAGCGGTGGGGGGCCCAGGCCCCCCACCCGAAAGGCCCTCCCATGCTTCCCAATCGATCACGACTCTCGGTCTTGGTCTTCCTGCTCCCGCCGCTGCTTCTCTACGGCGTTGCAGTGCTGTTCCCGATCCTGCAATCGCTATTCCTCAGCTTCTTCTCCTGGAACGGCATCAGTGACATGGAGTTCGTGGGCTTCGCGAACTACGTGCACATGCTCACCGGTGACGGCGTGTTTTGGCGTTCCTTCTTCAACGCCCTCGGCTACCTCGCCATCTGCCTCGTCCTCCAATTGGGCGGCGCGTTGTTCGTCGCCAGCCTCCTGACCTCGCTGCGAAGAGGCCGCGAGCTCGTCAAAACCCTGTATCTCCTGCCTGCGGTGATCTCGACGGTGGCCATCGCCTTCCTTTTCGTACGGATCTACTCGATCGATCCGGTGGGTCTCCTCAACCAAGTCCTCGGCTGGATCGGCCTCGGCAGCCTCGAGCGCCCTTGGCTTTCCGACGTCAATACTGTCCTCGCGGCAGTTTCGGCACCCGAAGGCTGGCGGTTCACGGGACTCTACATGCTCATCATCTACGCGGCGCTGCTCGCCGTCCCGCAGGAACTTGAAGAAGCGGCACGCCTGGACGGCGCCAACAGATGGCAGCTGTTCACCAAGATCAGGTTCCCCCACATCAGGCCGGTGTGGATCACCACCACCATCATGGCCACAACCTACGGCCTGCGCGGATTCGATATCCCGTACCTCATGACCAACGGCGGTCCCGGCCAGTCCTCCGAGCTCCTGACGACGTACATGTACAAAACCGCATTCACCAGCACCGACTTCGGCTACGCCAGCACCATCTCGGTCTTCATCGTGGTGGAGTGCCTCGTCGCGGTCGGATTCATCTTGCTCATGCTCAAACGAAAGGCTGACGCATGACCGCGCAAACAGCCCCGGTTAACCGGCCGATCCCTGCTCCACCAAACAACCCGGCCCCGCCAAGCCCGCCGGCGCCCCGACGTCGGCGGCGTAAACCAAACGTCTTCCGAAGCTTGTCGAGGGTGCTGATCGTCCTCATCGTCGTGGTGCAGGTCTACCCCCTCGCCTGGCTGTTCCTCACGAGCCTGCGCAATGAGCACGACTTCGCGACCGGTGATCCTTTTGCGCTGCCGAGCTCGATCAGCTTCGACAACTACGTCCGTGCGTTCCAGACCGGCAACCTCGGCCAGAACATCCTGAACAGTTTCATCGTCACGATGGGCGCTAACCTCCTGATCGTCCTTCTCGGGATGATGGCAGCCTATGCCTTGCAGGTCCTCGGATTCCGGTTCAGCAAATTCGTCCGGGGCCTCTTCCTGATCGGCATCATCGTGCCGGTGCAGATCGCGCTTGTGCCGCTGTTCATCGACTACTCGTCCGTGAACCTGCTGGACACCTACCAATCGATGATCATCCCCCTGGCGGGGTTCGCCCTTCCCATGTCGATCTACCTCTTTTCGTCGTTCTTTGAGTACATTCCCCGCGAGACCTACGAGGCAGCCTCGTTGGACGGCGCCGGCCCGTACCGGATCTTCGGGCTGATCACCCTTCCGCTCTCGACCAACACGGTAGTGACGGTGGTCCTGGTGAACAGCATCTTCATCTGGAACGACTTCATCTTCGCGAACACGTTCGTGCTTTCCGAAGGGCTCAAGACCATCCCACTGGGGCTGCAGAACTACATCGGAGCAATGGGCAAGGTCGACTGGACCGCGACATTCGCCGCTGTCTGCATCACCATCACTCCTTTGCTGCTCGTGTTCCTCGTCCTCAACAAGGCGATGATCCAGGGCCTCGAGAGCGGGGCGACGAAGGGGTGAGAAAGCCGCCACTGGATAGACTGTGGGAGGAGGGCCAATGACGTCTGAAAAAAGCTTGAAAGAACCCGAGGTGAACCCCTCGCATCCATCGACTCCGAGGGCGAGTCATCCGGTGACGATGCGGGAAGTAGCGGAAGGGGCTGGAGTCTCCGTTGCCACGGTTTCCCTCGTTATCAACAACAAGAAAGACGCCAGGATCGGCGCCGCGACCCGCAAACGCGTCCTGGACACCATCCGCGAACTGGGGTACCGCCCGAACGCCCTCGCGAAGAACCTCGTGAGCGGCAGTTCACGGTTCATCGGACTCGTCGCTGACGCGATCGCCACAACCCCCTTCGCTGGGCAAATCATCCACGGCGCCCAGGACGAAGCGTGGAAACACGGATTCGTGCTGTTGGTCGCCAACACGGAGGGCGACGAGCCCGTGGAAAAAGACGCCATCTCGATGATGCTCGAGCACAAGGTTCGCGGCATCCTGTACTCCACCTGGTTCCACCGCCCAACCAAGATCCCCGCTGCGTTGAGAGAGACTGACTTCGTGCTGGTGAACTGCTTCTCCCCGGACTCCGACGCCCTGGCGGTGGTCCCGGACGAAGTCCACGGCGGACGGGAAGCCACTGAAATCCTTGTGCGCAAGGGGCACCGACGGATCGCCTTCATCAACGCCACGATTCCTGCTCCGGCGAAGGACGGACGCCTCCAGGGCTACCGGGAAGCGCTCGAATCTGCTGGAATCGCCTTCGATCCGCACCTCGTGTTCGACGCGTATCCTGACCAGGAGGGCGGCTACGGAGCAGTCGAGGAGCTCCTCAAACGCGATGTCACGGCAGTCTTCTGCTACAACGACCGTATGGCCATGGGCCTCTACGACGGGCTGAAGCAACGGGGGCTGTCCATTCCCGAGGACATGGCCGTGGTGGGGTTCGACAACCAGGAAGTCATCGCGGCGCACATGCGGCCGCCGCTGTCCACCGTCGCGCTGCCGCACTACGAGCTTGGCGCCGCGGGCGTGCGCTTGCTGCTCGGCGTTGACGAACCGGCGGGCAGCCCTGTGGTAAAGCTTGAATGCCCGCCAGTGGAACGCGACTCGGTTGGACCGAATACCCTTACGGCTCCCCGGGTGCCTTAGGCTCAGCCTCGTCCACCGCCGAGTGCTCAATGTAGGATTCCACCGCCGACTCCGGAACGCGGTATGACCGCCCGAACCGCACGGCGTGGATGGCGTGCGAGTTCACGAGGCGGTAGACGGTCATTCTGGATACCCGCAGGGCCTCGGCAACCTCGGCGATCGTCATGAACCGGTTGGCTGGAACGCCGGCGGCGGACATATTCACCAGGGCCTCCTCAATTGGCGGTAGTCGTAGTAGACCAGGGTGCCGCCCCTCGGCACGACGGTTCTCAAGCCAATCGATGGGCCTTTGATGACGGCCACCACCCCTTCCTGGGACCCGTTGAAGGGGTCGTCGCCAGCTACGTAGTCGCCCACCTTGAAAGGGGAAGCAGTGCTTTTGGCCTGCGTGGCTGCCCTGGTAAATATCTGGCAAAGTCGCGAAGCCAGCGCATGGCGGCGCTGCTTGCGCATCCGAGCAGCGTGCCTTGAGTAAGGATCGAACATCGGAATCACTCCTTTGCAAGTCGCGATCTTCCAACGGTAGGCGTGGACCACACGCAACACATGAGTGACTTGCACCCGTTATGGCCCACGGGCCACTCACGTCACTTGGACCACTACTCGGACAAGGACCCCAGGGCGAGCAAGTGGTGATCCGAGTAGTCCGGTCAAAAGACGAGTAGGGGTTACGCATGCCAGGCCGGGCGAACAGTCCATACGCTCAAGGCAAATGTTCCGTCAGGTCTGGGAGGGGGGAACAATGCGACGAGCGGCAAAAGCAGGAATTGTCGTTGCAGGTGTGGTGGCGGTCGGGCTGGCAGGGGCGATCACCCTCAACGCGACGCAGACATCATCTACCTCGATTGCCGGCGCCCCGCCGTCAGCCACCGTCAGTGCGGCAGCTTCTGCGCCCGGTCCCGCCAAGACGCCAGCCACGACGCCGAGTGCCACCGCTTCAGCGTCAGCCGCCGGCGCCTCTGCCAGCGCTTCCGCTAGTGCTGCGCCTTCAAGTCAAGCCCCGGTCCCTGCTCCGACGACGAGTGCCAAGCCCGATGCCCCCGAGCCGGCGCCAGCTGCGCCGGCTCCGGCTCCCGCGGTTCCCGCTCCTGTGCAGCAGGGCCTCGACGCAGCGGGGATCCAACGCATCAAGGACAGCTGCAGCGCCCGGCTGCAAAGCGATGCCGCCCACTCCTCAATTGTGACCGGAACGGTGGTGCCCCGGCCATTTTCAGTGGTCTCCATCGCGTTCTCCGGGAACCCGGTGCAGTCAACGGCGGCCTCCGGCCTAGCGTCGTACGACATCCTCATGAAGGTCACCCTCAAGCTGGTTGATGGTCCTGCCCAGGACAGCGTGCGGGTTTGCCGGGTCTACGACTCGGACTCGCACGTGGATTGGCTTCCCGCCGGCTGAGTCCGCGGTTGCTCCCCGTCCTGCGGCCCTAAGACTTGGCGCCTGTGAGCGCCAGCGTCCCGCCGAGCCCGATCATCATGACGCCCCCCATGGCACCCAGGGTGGAGATCCGCCGCGGCGAGCGGGCAAACCAGTGGCGTGCCGTGCCCGCTGCGAGGGCCCAGATGCTGTCGGAGATGAGGGCGATCACCAGGAAAACAGCTCCGAGTTCGGCGAGTTGAAGCGGAATGCTGCCGCTCGAATAGTCCACGAACTGCGGCAGCACAGCCACGAAGAACACGATCGATTTCGGGTTGCTCGCACCGACGATGAAACCCTCGCGGATGAGCCGCCACATGGACCGCGCCGGCGCTGGACCAGTCGCCGTCGAACGCCCGCCGCGGTGGCGGATCGCCTGCACCCCGAGGTAGACCAAATACGCTGCGCCCCCGAACTTGATGATGGTGAACAGCACGATCGACTGCGCAAGGATCGCGCCGAGCCCCAGCGCCACGGCAATGATCTGCGGAACCATGCCGAGGGCGTTTCCGAGCACGCTCAGGAGCCCGCCTTTGCGGCCAAGGGCGAGGGAACGCCCAATCACGAACAGGACGCTGGGACCGGGGACTGCGATGAGGACCAGTGCGGCCAGCGCAAACGCCAGGAGGTTGGTGAACGGAACCATCCCTGATGATAGCGCTGGCCTGCGGTGACGGTCGATGGCTCGTGGCGCGCCGCCGCCGTCGTCGTCCTCCTCAAGGCACTATGGGCGCTCGGCGACCATGGGAATCGAGGCTGTTTCGTCGACGAGGTCGGCGCGCAGGCGCCCGCCGCCGCGGACCCAGAGCTTGTAGGCCAGCACCAGCAGTCCGAGCCACACGGCGCCTACGTACAGCGCCACGCGAGTGTCCTCGAAGACGCCAAGGATCACGATCACCAGGGCCATGAAGGCGATGGTCACCACGGACGCGGCGGGCCACCACGGCGACGCGAATTCCGACGCCGGAAGTCCCTTGCGCTTGATTTCGCGCTTCATGGCGACGTGGGAGGCGAGGATCATGACCCATACCCACACTGTCGCGAAGGTGGCGATGGATGCGATCACGAGGAACACGTCCTCGGGGATGACCGCGTTGAGCACCACGCCCACCAGCAGGATGCCGCCCATGAGGACCACGGTCATCCAAGGAACACCATGCCTTGAGATCCTGCCGAAGCTCTTCGGAGCGTGTCCCTGCTGGGAAAGCCCGAAGAGGATGCGTCCGGCGCCGAAGATGTCGCTATTGATGGCTGACAGTGCCGAGGTGATGACCACGGCATTGAGGATGTGGGGCGCCGCGGGGATGCCGAGGCCACTGAAGATCTGCACAAACGGGCTGCCGTTGTTCCCGATTTCATTCCAGGGGAACAAGCTCATGAGCACCCCGAGCGTCAGGACGTAGAACAGCAGCACACGCACGGGGACGGTGTTGACAGCCTGCGGGATGACCTTCTTGGGGTCTGCGGCTTCGCCTGCGGTGATGCCGATCGTTTCGATCCCGCCAAAGGCAAACATGACGACGGCGAACGAGGCCAGGAGCCCTTCGAAACCGTTGGGGAACAGGCCGCCATGGTCAACGAGGTTCCCCAGCCCCGGTGCCACGCCGCTGTTGCCGGACTGGAAGCCGAACACGATGATCGCAGCCCCGCCCGCAATCATCGCGATGATCGCCACGACCTTGATGAGCGAGAACCAAAACTCGAGCTCGCCGAAGACCTTGACGCTCAGGAGGTTCATGGCTCCGAGGAGGAGGATGATCGCGAGGACCCAGATCCATCGGTCCACCTGCGGGAACCAGAAGCCCATATAGATACTGAATGCCGTCACGTCCGCGATCGCCACGATGGCCATTTCGAAGACGTAGGTCCAGCCGGTGATGAACCCGGCCAGCGGTCCGAGGTAGCGGCTGGCGTACTGGCCGAACGAGCCTGAGACGGGGTGGCGCACGGCCATTTCGCCGAGGGCACGCATCACCATGAAGACGGCGGCGCCCCCGATCATGTATGCGAAGAGAACCGATGGGCCGGCCTTTTGGATCGCGGACGCCGAACCGTAGAAGAGGCCTGTCCCGATGGCCGAACCGAGCGCCATGAAGCGGATGTGGCGGACATTGAGGCCGCGGCTGAGAACGGTTGTTACCGCGCCTTCGACGCCTTCGACGACTTTGGCGGCCGGCGTCCTGACGGCTGTTGGGGCTTGCTGCATACGAATACCTTCTCGTCATTGGGAGGGGTGGACTGTTAACCAGCAGACCATTCCGCAGCATGCTGTGATGGGCCTCACGGGACATCGTTGTCTCGGTTCTCAGACGCTGCGCCGTGGACTGGTTGTTTCATGCACAAATGTCTGGTATTCCAGACACCTTAATGTTCTGATTGGCTTTCCGATCCGCTCGGTGGGGCGCACGCTTAAGTACGGGATCCCGGACACCCGCCTTGCCAGCTTTGTGGCAGAAGGGCGGGCCGGGCATTACCGTGCACTCGAAGAGGAGCCATGACCACACAGCCGTCCACCCAAGGCCGGGCCGCTTCCAAAGTCCCGGCCGCCGAGAACACCCTGCGCATCCTGAAGTTGCTCGCGTCCCGGCGTGGCCCGATGGCAGCGTCCAATATCGCCACGGCGCTGGGCTTGCCCCGTTCCAGCGTCTATCACTTGCTTGGCGTCATGGAGGCCAACGGCTTTGTCCTGCACCTTCATGAGGAGCAGCGCTACGGGCTGGGGATCAGCGCCTTTGAACTCAGTTCGGCATACTCGCGGCAAGAGCCTTTGTCCCGGCTCGGCCGCCCCATGCTCGCCGCCCTCGTGGATGCGATCGGCGAGAGCGCACACTTGGCCGTCCTGCACGGCCGCGATGTGCTCTACATCGTGGAGGAGCGGGCCAAGAACCGCCCGTCCCTCGTGACCGACGTCGGGGTCCGGCTTCCCAGCCACCTCACGGCCAGTGGCCGCGCGATCCTGGCCGCCCTGCCAAAATCGCAGGTCAGGGCCCTGTACCCGAATGCTGCAGCCTTTACGGCCCGGCATGAAATGGAATCGCCCATCATGAAGTACTCGGCCCTGTCCTCGCATTTGGACCAGGTCCGGCAGCGCGGCTACGCCACCGAACACGGCGAAGTCACGCCCGGCTTCGGTTCTGTGGCCGCCGCCGTCACCGACCATCTGGGATGGCCGACGGCGGCAGTCGCCGTGACATTCCTCGAGGACCGGGTGCCGGTGGAGGAGTGGCCCGCACTGGCCGCCCGCATCCAGAAGACAGCGGACGAACTCTCGATCCGCATCCACGGCCGCCCGTCCTAGCCCGCCGCACCCAACCCCGCCCTGCTCACCAACCCGGCGCCTAGCCCAACTGACTCGCAGTTGTTGTCGTTTTGGGCCCTCAGAACGACATTTACTGCCAGTTAGTTGAGTCTGGTATTCCGGACAGCACCCTCCATAAAGCCATTCCAAGACCCTTGCGGAGGGGCTCTACTGGATACAGAAGGAACTTCCACCTAGCAACCTCCAGAGACGAAGGAGTCATCATGGCACCCGCTGATTTCACTACCGGAGCCCGTCCGGTCAAGGCCGCGCGCGGCACGGAGCTGACCGCGAAGAGCTGGCAGACCGAAGCGCYGTTGCGCATGTTGATGAACAACCTGGACCCGGAGGTCGCCGAGCGTCCGGATGACCT
>NZ_JBFTPW010000033.1:0-44797 GCF_056398685.1 Arthrobacter sp. 01T428
CAACCAGCAGGTATGAAAGCTTAGATGATGGGGCGGAGGAACGACGCTCGTCACACAGGTCCCTCAGATTCTGGAGCTGTCCTCGGGTCGGCTGAAAGCCCGTCATCACAGGACTCCAGCGACGGCGCAACTATTCCGAGTGTAGATAATCCTGGGCTCGCACCCTTTTCGGGCGTCCACTCCGCAAGCTCCGTGGCCGGCTGTTGGGGGATGACGGTCCGTCGCAGAGCTCCTGCCCGTCATCACCTGTTTGTCTACGACGTTTTCTGGTTGCTGTCCTTCGGATTCTAGGCGTCCGCTCCACCCTGTCTAGCCCCTCCTTCGTCGGGGCCTGCGGCGCAGGAATTTCCCTSCGGCGCTCCTTCGTCGCTTATTTCCTCCGGGAATTTCCCACACCTTGCCCAAGGGTAGGCACGGCTCCGTCGGCCGCCGAGCAAGCAAGCTTGCCAGCAACCAAAAAACAACGGGGGAGAGGGGAAGCTGGCCGGTCACCTGATCCGCCCCGCTCACCCGACTTCTCGGCAAAGAAGGAGCAACACCATGAACACCACGCCTACGCTCGAAATGATCGACCCCGCCACGCTGACCGTCGAGGTCAACGTCCGCAAGGACGCCGCCCTGACCGCTGACTTCATCGC
This sequence comes from Arthrobacter sp. 01T428, assembly GCF_056398685.1. NCBI lineage: Bacteria > Bacillati > Actinomycetota > Actinomycetes > Micrococcales > Micrococcaceae > Arthrobacter > Arthrobacter sp. 01T428. The sequence goes on from NZ_JBFTPW010000033.1 coordinate 639, forward strand.
CAGCATCAAGGAACACGGTGTGATGGAACCGGTGATCGCCCACCGCAAGGACGACGGCACCGTTCACGTGCTGATGGGCCAGCGCCGTACCCGCGCCGCTGTAGAAGCCGGACGGGACAGCATTCCGGTCATGATCATCGACAGTCCCGAGGAAGCCGAACGCATCGTCACGCAGGTGGTCGAGAACATCCAGCGTACGGAGCTCTCCGACGCTGACGAGGCCGACGCGTACCACCAGCTCTCCCTCATCGGCGTGTCCGCGGCCGCGATCGCCAAGAAAACAGGCCGGACCAAGACCACCGTCGAGGGAGCGTTGAAGGCCAAGGCATCCGAGGCCGGAGCCACCGCCCTGGGCAAGGGATGCACCATCGAGGAAGCTTTGATCCTCGCCGAGTTTGAGTCGGATGAGGAAGCCATCGCTGAGTTGGAGTCGGTCATCATGGATGAACCCGAGCAGTTGTTCCACGTAGCCCAGCAGTTGCGCGACGACCGCGAGCGGGCCGCCGCCCTCGCGGCGCTGATCGCGGGACTGGAAGCCCAAGGCAAGACCATTGTGGAGGACGCCGGGAACTACGCCGACGAGGAGAACCTTTACGTCTCAGCGGCAAACCGGGCAGATGGAGAACCGGCCACCGGGGAGGACGCCAACGCCTACGTGGTCAGCACCGACTACCGGGGCCAGCACAACGCGAAGCCCGTCATCACCGGCTGGAAGGAACTGGGCTTCACTCCGAAGTACGAACGCTACGACGGCGGCACTCAGGCCCAGAAAGGCCCGATGACCGATGAGCAGAAGGCCGAGCGGAAAACCCTGATTGCCAACAACAAGGCCATGGAATCGGCAACGACTGTGCGCCGCGACTGGGTCAAGACCCTGATCGCCCGCAAGACCGCGCCGAAGGGATGGCAGTACTTCACCGTCCACGCGATCACCCACCACCCCGAAACCGCCAGCGGCTACGACGGCAAGGTGGCCGCCGAAATGATCGGAGCCAAGTTCGAAGACAGCGACCGCTGGGCGTGGAACCCGCTCCGGGACCACGTCGCCCAGTCGACAACGCGGCCCGAGTTCTCTCTGATCGCGCTGGTCTGTGCAGGGTACGAGAAGACGATCGCCAAGGACTCGTGGCGGTCCCCGTCCCAGACACACCGTGACTACCTGAACCAGCTGATCACTTGGGGATACACGCCGTCGGAAGTTGAGCAGATCATCCTCGACAGCGCCCAGCCCACCGAGGAAGAAACGGCGGAGTAAGACCGGCTGTGCCGGGCGGAACCCCCACCGCCCGGCACGGCCCCGCCCACTCACCGCGGGGGGACAGGGAACCTCCCAAACTTCGGGCGGTCCGCCGCCCAGGGCGAACCACAGCAGCCACTCACCAGCGGCGGACCGCCATTCAACACGGCCACCCGATCCAGCACCCCCAGCCGCGCAACCAGGAACAACGATGCTCACCGATGAGTTGCGCCCCGCCACCGATCGTCAGCTAAGCTAACCGTAGATTTTCCTTTTGCCGAGGAACAGAAAAGGCCGGCTCAACTGGCGGGTTCTAGCGGTCGTTGCAACACCCAGATTTTTTGGGAGTTGCAACGACCGTGTCGTCTTTAACGGAGAAAACAGGCGGGCGCAGGAAATACACGCCGGAACAGAAGGCTCAGTTCTTTTCGGTGTTGGACCGCTTTGGGAGTGTGAGCGCGGCCGCGGGGGAACTCGGATTCAATCTGATGACGTGCTACCAGTGGGTCCACAAATCCCGGCTCCCTGAGCGGGTCCCACGGGAGCGGCTGCCTGGGCAGAGGAAATACACGCCTGCGCAGAAAGAAGAGTTCTTCCTCGTGTTCGACCGCCTCAAGAGCACGAGGCAGGCTGCAAGAGAACTCGGGCTGAGCCCCGACACGTGCGCCGGCTGGGTGCGCAAAGCCGGACTGAAAAGCCACGGCAAATCGGGGACAGGCCCTCACCCGGGCCGGGACGAGTACTTCCGGCTGCGCAAAACCGGGGCGAGTCGGCGGACAGCTGCCGCAGCGGTCGGGATCCATCTCCGGACCGCCGAAGAGTGGGACCACGGAATCCGGAAATCCAACGGGCGACGCATTTACCCCGACGGCCGGATCGTCGACTACAAACGTGGGGTGACCACCCTGACCCCTCCCGTCGGCACGACCGGAACGATCCGGGTTCCCGTACCGGTATCGGCGCTGGAGAAACCCATCGATCCGCGGTTCCTGACCGTCCAGGAACGGGAGCTGATCCGGGACCTGCACGCGGCGGGTTCCTCAATCAGGGCCATCGCCCATGCGCTTGGCCGTTCGCCCTCGACGATCAGCCGCGAGCTGGACCGCAATTCCGATCCCCGGCTGGGATACCTGCCGCACGGGGCGCACCGGATGGCTGCCGCCCGGCGGGCACGGCCCAAGACGGCCAAGCTCGCTGAAGATGGTCCGTTGCGGCGCTATGTGAAGGACAAACTGCTCCTACGCTGGTCTCCGGAGCAGATCAGCCACACGCTGGTCGAAGAGTTCCCCCACGACCCGGAGATGCGCGTGAGCCCAGAGACGATCTACCAAGCCCTCTACGTTCAAGCCCGCGGTGGACTTAAACGCGAGATACAGGCGGCGCTGCGCACCGGCAGGACCCGCCGCAAGCCGCACCGCACCGGCGAGCAGCGCACCCCGCGGTTCGTGGACCCGATGGTCATGATCTCCGAGCGCCCACCCGAGATCGAGGACCGCGCCGTGCCCGGCCATTGGGAAGGGGATCTCATCACCGGCGCCTACAACCAGTCAGCGATCGGGACCCTGGTCGAACGCACCACCCGTTACGTGATGCTCGTCCATCTCCCTAACGATCACACCGCAGAAACTGTCCGCGACGGCCTCGTCAAGACGATGGCCACCTTGCCGGCGCATCTGCGCGGCTCGCTGACCTGGGACCAGGGCGCTGAAATGGCCGCCCACCGCTCCTTCAGCATGGCCACGGACATGCCTGTCTATTTCTGCGACCCGGCAAGTCCCTGGCAGCGCGGATCGAATGAGAACACCAACGGGCTGCTACGCCAGTACTTCCCCAAAGGCACCGATCTGTCAGTCTTCGGACCTGAAGACCTCGAGCACGTCGCCCAGGAACTCAACGGCCGACCACGCAAAACGCTCGGCTGGAATACTCCAGCCGAGCGTTTACGTGATCTACTACTAACCACCTAACCAACAGGTGTTGCAACGACCCCTAGAAACCAAGACTGAGCCGGCCCTTTCTGTTTAAGCACCATGCGTCCAAAATGGGACGGTGACGGCTAGCTACGCGGCCTCCACGTCACCCGGCTCTGTAACCTCCGGTCCCTGCACCCCGTCCGGTTCCGCAGGTTCCGGACGCTCCGTGACCAGGTCAATCATCCGCTTCACTTCGGCACCGCTCAGGCCAAGCCGGGCCGCGACGGCGGACCTGGCTTCCCCCGCATCCAGCATCGCCTTGACTGTTCCAGCTGCGGCGTGAACGGCGCTCTGCGCGTCAGCTTCAGCCTTCGCCAGGATGGCTTCTGCTTTCATCTTTGCCTCCGTACGCAACAGCTCGGCTTGCTCCTGCTGCTCGAAGAACTCCGCGGCCATCTCAATCAGCCGCTCGTGACGTTCCGTCAGCTCCTTGGCCCTGGCGCGAGCCTTCTCGCGGGCCGCCAACTGCTGTGCAGACTTCCGTGGTGCTGCCATCGGTATGGGTCCCTTCCCCTTGGGTTAGCCGCGCCCCAGACCTAACGGCTAGCGCCGGGTCAGAGTCACGGCCGGCGGCGTGCGCCGCTTCGGTCCTCGCTTACGCTCGGGCTGGTAGTGCCCGTGTTTTCCCCAGGTGGACGGCTCCGAGATAACACACGTCTCTCCGCTGCCCACCTGGGGATAACACGGGCGGGGCGGTTCTACACAATCGAACGGACCGTGGATAACGGAAAAGCGTGTTACCCACCGCCCATTCTCATGTGCAGAACCGCATCAAAAACTTGATGGCCCGATCCTACCGTTTTTCACCCTGTTCCATTGAGCTGCCTCATTCTTCGTCGCGCCACTTCCACAGACCAAAAAACGCCACAATCTGTCACACCTCATGCATCATCGATGAGAGAGGCACCCTGGCGGGTATGCTGGGGCCCGTGATGACCGTGCACAAACTCAGTGCCGGCGACGGATACACGTACTACACACGTGAAGTCGCCTCCGCCGATGAGCTGCGCACGGCAGACCGCCAGCTGGGCGATTACTACACGGTCGACGGCAACCCTCCGGGTCAGTGGGGCGGGGGAGGGGCCGCCCATCTGGGCGTTTCCGGAGAGGTCAACGAAGCGCAGATGGCCGCACTGTACGGCGAAGGAATCCACCCGAACGCCGAAGCAATGCTCGACGCCGACCCGAAAACCGACGTCCGTCTTGGTGCCCGCTACAAACAGTTCTCCCAGAAAGACCACGAACTGCAGGGGCGCATCAACGTCGCGATGGGCGACTACAAGCGCATGAACCATGCCGATCCTGACGCGGACACGCGGCGGAAGATCCGGATGAAGGAAGGCGCCCGGTACTTCCGTGAACTCAACGGCCGCAACGCCAAGGACAAGGAAGAACTGGGCCGGTTCGTCACCGCCCAGACCACGCCCGGCTCCCAGGCAGTGGCCGGTTTCGACCTCGTGTTCGCGCCCGCGAAATCCGCTTCCGTGCTGTGGGCAACAGGGGGTGAGGAAGCCCGCAAAGAGATCGAAGCGGCCCACAACGAGGCCATCGCCGAGACCATGACCTTCCTCGAAAAGGACGCGACGTTCACACGCCGAGGACGCAACGGCGTCCGCCAGGAAGACGTCGACGGAGGACTGATCTACACGAAGTTCCGGCACTACGACTCCCGCACCGGGGATCCACAGCTCCACGATCACATCGTGGTCTCCAACAAGGTCCTGGGGGTGGACGGCAAATGGTCCAGCCTGGACGCCCGTCACCTGTACCAGTTCAACGTCGCCGCATCCGAGAAGTACAACCGGCTGGTCATGGAGAAGATCTGCGCACGCCTGGGCCTCGGCCTGACCGAACGCAAAGTTGCCGGGGACCGGCCGGTGATCGAGATCGCAGGCGTCGACGTCGCCGCCATCGAAGCAACCTCTACCCGCCGCGAAGGCATCAAACCGGTGCTGGATGAACTCAGCCGAGAGTTCATCGACAAGCACGGCTACGCGCCAAACAAGAAGCAGCTGATCGCCCTCGCCCAGCAGGCCACCCTGGACACCAGGCCGTCCAAAAAGGAAGCCCGACAGCTCTCCGTCCTGGTCGAGGAATGGTTACAGGACCTTGGATCCATCCCCGGCGTGAAGGTCGGCCCCCAAGCGCTGGAACACGCCCGCGCGCACCGTCACGACGCCCGCGATGCAGCCGAGCAGGACAAGCCAGCCTGGCTTGTCTCGCACGCTGATGAACTCAACCCGGCCGTGGAAGCGGCCGCGATCATCGAACGCCTGGAACGCGACAGGGGAGTGTGGGGAGAACACCACATCGAGGCCGAGGCGCTGCGCCGGCTCGGTTCCCGCCTGGGCGAATTGCCCATCCCTGATGCCCTGCTGGAGCAGGTCAAGGCCCGTGCGATCGACCAGTACTCGCTGCGCATCACCCCCGAAACCCCGGTCCCGGAACTGAAGGAGCTGCGCCTGGCCAACGGCGCATCCAAGTACGGGCGGGTCAACTCCACGCTCTACACCTCGGCCGGGATCCTGCACAGCGAAGACCGCCTTCTGACCGCCGCGCAGCGCGTCGTCATCCCCGCGGCCACCGTCGAATCCTTCGACGCTGCGCTGGCCAGGCAGGACAAGAAGTTCGATGCCGGCCAGCTGCGCATGGCCCAAGAGTTCGCCACCAGCGACCGGCTGTTGATGGTCGGTGTCGGCCCTGCCGGTGCCGGCAAGACCACCGCGCTCAAGCTCGCAGCGGACACCGTCCGCGCCGCCGGTGGCAGGGTGTTCGGTCTCGCACCGACAGCCGTCGCAGCCGCCGTGATGGGTGTCGAACTGGGCGCGACGGCGACGACGATTGACTCCTTCGTGCTCGCCCACAGCAGTGGACGGGCCGATGAGAAGACCACCCCGAAACCCGGGGACGTGATCATCATTGACGAGGCCGGCATGGTCGGCACTCAGCTGTTCGCGGCGGCAGTGACGATCGCGGACCAGCATGGTGCCGTGGTCCGTGCCCTGGGCGATGACCAGCAGCTTTCGGCCGTCGCATCCGGTGGTGCGCTGCGCCTTTTGAAGAACACCGTCGGCGCCGTGTACCTGGAAGACCTGCACCGCTTCCGCAACGCGGACGGGTCCGCGAACGATGCCGAAGCAGCTGCGACCCTGGCGTTGCGCGAACCCCCGGCAACCGGTGTGGATGACCCGTGGGCGTTCTATCGGGAGAACCGCCGCGTCGTCGGCGGTGACGCCGACACCATGACCACCCTGGTGTTCGAGGCGTGGCAGAAAGACACGAACGCGGACAAGCACTCGATCATGATGGCGTTCGACAATGCCACCGTCACCGAGCTGAACGCCCGCGCCCAGGCCTACAAGATCGCCACCGGTGAACTGGACGCGAAGGAGCCGGCCGCGATGCTGCGCGACGGCCTCACCGCCCGCGCCGGGGACATTGTGGTCACCCGGGAGAACAACCGCCGGCTCTCCACCAACCGGGGCAAAGACTTCGTGAAGAACAACGACGTCTGGGACGTCGTGAAGGCCCACAAGGACGGTTCGCTGACGGTCAAACACCACGGCCACCAGGGCACGCTCACCCTCCCGGCCGGGTATGTGCGCGTCCACACCATGCTCGGGTACGCCGCGACGATCCACCGCACCCAGGGCGTCACGTGCGACACCACGCACGCCCTCATTAGCTCCGGCCTGTCCCGGTCCCTGGCCTACGTCGCCGCGTCCCGGGGACGGGAGTCCAACAAGCTCTACGGTGTCGTGGCCGACGGCGAAACCCTCGAGGACGTCCTCACCAATGTGGCCGCGAACCACGATTCCAACCTGACCGCGCACGAACAGATGGACGCCGCCCGCGCCCAGGCCCGCTCCCTGCCGGACATGTCCGCCGCGTACCGGGACATCGACGACCAGGCCAACGAGCGGCGCATGGCCAACCTCGCCGCCCGCGTCCTGGGCGAAGGCGCCGCGGGCCCGTTCACCCAGTCCACCGCCTGGGGGGCCGTGGCCACGCACCTGCGCCAGGCAGAGAACGACGGCTTCAACATCGCCAACCTGCTCACGGACAGCGTCAACGAAGGCGACTTCGACGCCTCCGACGATCCCGGAGCGGTGCTGGCCTGGCGCGTCGAAGACCGCCTCACCCGGTGGCGGCAGCGCGCCCAGGACCCGGGCCGCCGGCCCCTGGAATCCATGAGCGACGAAGCACTGGAACGCCTCGAGCAGCGCGCCGTCCGCGAGTTCATGCGCGCCAAAGCCGAAGCATCCCGGACCCCGGACATGGAACAGCCCGACCGGAAGACGTTGCTGCGCGGCTGGCTGGCCGAACGCAAGGAAACGCCGTGGCAGCGGCGCCTGCACGGGCACCTCAGCGACGAGGACCTAGCAGCCCGGATCAGCGACGCGGCTCAGCAGCTGCGCACCGATACGACGATCAACGACCCGGCCGCCGCGCGCAAGGCCCGCTGGCTTGCCTCCTCCCTGCAGAAGGAACAGGCACTGCGCGATCTGATGAACCCTGAGGTCCGGGCCGATGAAGCCTACGAACGCGGCCCGATCTCCAACCACCGCAGGCAGGAAAACACGCCCCGGGTCCGGGTGGCGGGGCTTGTGCATCGCCGGATCCGCGCCGAAATCGAACTCCGTCGAAATCTCCCACAAGCTGTGGGACATTTGACCCCCGCCGACGGACTGCCGAGCTGGATGGCGCCTGCCGATGTCCTGGACCACCAGGACACCCCGGCACTGTGGCGGAAGGAACTCGCCGCACGGCGTGAGCTCATGGCCCATGAAGCCACCCGACTGGGCGCCCAGCTCGCGGCCGAACCCCCGGCCTGGGCAGCAGCGCTTGGACCGGTACCGTCGGACCCGGACCGGCAGGAACAGTGGCGCCAGCTCGCCGTGGAAATCTCCACTTACCGGGACACCTATCGTGTCCCGGCCAGTGAGACACTGCCTGTCCCGGCCGGCCATCAGGAGAAGGGGACCGGGGCCGAGCTGACCGTCCGGGTCACGGCCATGCACAAATACAGTGCACAGACCGCAAAGGAGCCCCTCGCCTCCGCGGACGCTGCGCTGATAGCCGAAGCCGCCCAGGTCGAAGCCCTGGTGAAGGAAACCCCCACGCCGGCCGAGCATGTCGTGGATCACCTGCAGGCGACACGGGGTGCCGAGGCGCAGCTGAGCCCCGCCCAGGAACGCGCAGAGCGCATCGCCGCCCTGGCGCGCAAGGTCCGCGAGAACCAGGCGAAGGCCGGCCACGGCGCAGGGGAGAGGCCCGAATCGGTCAATGAAGCCCTGGAGGACATCGCGGCCCGACGACGCAGCGAGGAAGCAGACAAGGCCCCGGCCCAGCAGCCGGAAAACTTTGCCGAACGTCTCGCCGCCTCGCGCGCTGCCGGAGCCGGCACGGACAGTTCCTCCGCGGTTGAACGGCTCCGCCGGCAACGCGCCGAGCAGGCCAAGGCGGAAAAGGAACAGCGTCGCCGGGATCAGGACGGTCCCACGGCCGGTGGACCGGACGCCGGACGCCGCGGTCCGCGCCTGTAGGCTGAACTGACCGGCCTGATGGCCAGACAAGGGCCAGCAGGGCAGGGAGAGCATGGGGAATCTTCGCGGTCGGGCAGCACAGGAACGGCTGCAAACCCTTTACGCCCGCACACCCGGTCCCGTCGTGTTCGTCGACGAAAGCCTCCGCCCTCCCGGGAACAGCTATGGTGAGCGGCCCTTCTACACCATGAGCGGCGTCACGATCCCCAAAGACTCCCTGGACATCGTCCGCAAAGAACTCGAACGCATCGTCGGCGCGGACTACTGGCACACCACCGAGGCCTACAACGGCAAACTCGGTCCGGTGGAAGAGCTACGGCCCCGGATCCTGGAACTGAACGAATACCTCGCCCGGGTCGTGGACTTCAGCATTGTCACCGTGCAGACGGAAATCAGTACCGGGGACCACGCCCTGCAGACGGCCCGTGAGGAATGCATCACAACCCTGGCGCGGGCTGCCACCAGCTCCCGCAGGGATGACCCTCCCCGTCTGATGGTGTTCGAACAGCTCAAGGAAGACGCCTATCCCGGCGGCAACGCCAAGGACCATGCAGTATTTTCCCGGCTGAGGAACGCCGGGCTTCTGCACCGCTCGGTCGTCATCGAATCAATCTCGCCCTGGGATGAGAAGCTGCTGTGGGCAGCGGACCTGTCGTCCTGGAGTTTCTACCACCAGCTGGCCAGATCCGAACGGATCTGGTTCAAACCTCTGGAACCGGTGACTACGGTGCTCCATGCCCGGACCGGAATGGCCGTTAAAGGAAGCAACCCCCATCTGCCGCAGCAAGGTCCGGGGGTTCAGCCAACTGTCGGCGCTCAAAGAGGCGGAGGGCCGGCTGTTGCTTCTCAAACAAGACTAGTGCACCAGGGCAAGGAGAGCCAAGCACTCAAAGCCATCCGGGCCGAAGCCGACGGCCAGCGGCCGGCCCTGGACCACTCCGTCGGCCTGGGCGTGGGCACCAACTCGCCCAAGACCATCGACGCGATCAAGGAACGCTTTGACTGGTACCTCAAAGCCCAACGCAGCCAACGCGCCGACCCGGCCGCTTCGGAACCCATCCGGCAACTCCTCCAGCAAGCAGAACAGTCCCTGAAAAAACGCGGGCGCCCACCGGAAACCCCGGGCCAGCGCCCCGGCTTCACCGGCCCTCAACTGTAGCCGCAGGTGAGAGAACGGCGGGCAATTCTTCGGGGAGACCCCACCTTCCCTACGCCGGCGTTCGCTGCTCTAGAACCGCAACTAGCGCCGTGCGAGCCGCGGTTTCGCGGCTGCCGCCGACCGGGACCGGCCTCGGTGTATTTGGCCCGTCGGGTGTACCGGGGATGATCGCGGATGGTCAGGATCGGCGGGTTGGATCGGGATGCGGCGGCACCGGTCCGGGGTCAGGGACCGGCAGTGGACCGGGCGCTGGATTCGGATCAGGGGGCGGAGGAGCCGGGAACGGTGCAGCCGGGTCCGGCGGTGTAGGGGCCGGCCCTGGTTCGGGCGGGAAAGGCTCAGGCTCGTGTTGCGGTGGAAGGGTCATCGGATGCTCCCTTGCGATCGACATGGTGAGGCTGGAGACTTCAGGCTACGCTCTTGGAACTTCGGAAGGCCACGGTCTGGTGTGCTGCCGTTGCGGATCTGAGCCCGGGTTTTCGCTGCTGCATAGGATTGGCCGGAGGCAATTGTGCAAAGCGGATGTGCACAATTGCCCTGGGACACATCATCGAGCTCATTAAGCTCAAACTACACCTACGTCGACCAGCTGACCTGGCCCTTGGGCGAGCTCATCCAGCAACTCCGCAACCGCTCCGCGGCAATACAAATCACCACGGAGGACATCGACCGGCTCACCGAGGACACAAGGGTCATCTATACGATCGACGACGACACCAACGCTGTACCGCCTCCAATGGACCGACTCATCGTCGGCAGAAGCTGAGGACCGGAACGCTTAGGGCCAATTGTCCAAAGAACTTTGGACAATTGAGACAGGGCCCCTCCGAGGATGGTCCGTCCCGTCGGACGTCGACGCTCATACACCCATATGTAGCGCTCAGATCGGAAGCGTCAGGTTAGGGTCAAAGACCTTCTTGAGCCACTGTTCATGAAAAGGACTTCAGACCCTAACCTGACAAGGTTCAGCTGACGATCTGACGTCAGGTTGGGGTGTAGTTCAGCCTGACCGGGAGTAGGCGCGCTTTGAGCAGATCGTGCAGGTAAGGCAAGAAGCGGGGCCGTGAATACGCATGTGGACGTCGAGGGCGCGTCAGAAGTGGCCGCGTTGCACCAGGTTTGCCGGGGCTTCACCTTTTGCCAGAGCCTGCAGCTGCGCTTTTGAGGAGTTCTACGATTCTGGGTTCGAAGGCGGCTGCGTTGCCCCCGATGTGGGGGGTGATGAGGGCATTAGGGCTGTCCATAGTGGGTGGTCCTCGGGGAGCGGTTCGGGGTCCTTAACATCCCGTCCAGGGCACATTGAAGGCGCCCGGAGAGTACTTCTTTGGTCAGCGCAGCAGTGTCGACTACGCCTCTGCCTACGTTGACGATAAGCGCGCCGTTGGGCAAGGCGGCGAGGACTTCTTCACCCAGGAGGTGGTGTGTGTGCTCGTTCAGTGGCAAGACGGCGATGAGGACGTCATGTATCGGTGCCAGCTTAGGCGCGGCCGACGCGTATATTTTTCCGTGCTCATCAGTTCGTTCGCTGCTGCCAACGCGGGTGATGTGGACTTCGAAGGGTTCAAGCCGCCGGGCAATCTCCTGGCCGATGCCGCCGACGCCCACGAGCAATATTCTGCGGTCAGCGAGCGACTTGCGGCGCGCGGGGCGCCAGCGTTTTGTCAATCGGTCCTTGGCGGCTTGGTCGATTCCCCGCAGTTTCGCCAGTACCAGACCAACGGCAAGTTCCGCTGTTGCTGGCAGCACGCACTCCTGATGCCGTTGCGACGGCAACCGCGGGTCCGGCAGCGCTGATGACTCCGTCGTAGCCGGTGGACTGTGTCTGGACGAACTTCAGATTCTCGGCCTGACTGAGGGCGCCCATAACATCAGGGGCGTTCAAGTAGGGAGCACGACGGAATCTATTTGGGACAGGTCGGCTCCGACCGGTTCAGATTCCAGGTCCCAGATAACTGCCCGAAGGCCATCGGGGATCGGTGAGAGGGATTCGAGTAGATCAGTATCGGGGAGGCTGATCGTATGAATTGTTTGCATGAGTTTTCCATCGCTGGTTACAAATGGGGCGGATCAGGATGGTGTGCTTGGCCAATGGGAACGGCCGGCAGGTCCCTGGGCACGGCCGGGCCAGCCCGTGTAGGCCTCGGCCAGGTAGGCCATGCCGTGGCGGGAGGAGACGACCGAATTCAGTTCGCCGAGCTGGCGTGCGCGGGAGAAATCGTCCGCATCGGCAGCGGTGTGCAGCATGGTGGTCATCCAGTAGGAGAACTGCTGCGCCTTCCACACCCGGTCCAGGGCACGGCTGCTGTAGGTCTCCAGCAACAGGTCCGATCCGGAGTTGTAGTGGCTGTCCAGTCCCTCGAAGAGGACCTTGACGTCATTGATGGCCAGGTTGAGGCCTTTGGCGCCCGTGGGCGGCACGGTGTGGGCGGCGTCGCCGGCAAGGAAGAGGTTGCCGTGGCGCATGGGGGTGTGGACGAAGCTCCGGAACGGCAGCACCATCTTCTCGATGACCGGGCCTTCCTTGAGCTCAAAGCCGTTGCCGTTCACCCGGTTGCGGAACTCGGCCCAGATCCTGTCATCGTCCCACTCGGCCACGTTTTCCTTGGGGTCGCACTGGAAGTACATCCGCTGGACCGTCTCGGTGCGCTGGCTGATGAGGGCGAAGCCGTTGGCAGAGTTGGCGTAGATCAGCTCATCCGAACTGCGCGGGGCTTCGGCCAGGATGCCGAACCAGGCGAAGGGGTACTCGTGGAAGTACCACTTGCGGTGGGCCTCGGGGATCTGGAACCGGCAGTGGCTTCGGGAGCCGTCGGCACCCACCAGGAAGTCGGCCTGGATCTCGAACTCCACGCCGTCGGCATCGGTGAACCAGACCTTCGGCTTGCCCTCAAGATCATGGACCGACGTGTCCGTGACACTGTAGCGGACGTCGCCGCCGTCGTCCTTCCTGCGTGCGGCGAGGTCCAGGAACACGTCCGTCTGCGGGTAGAGCCAGACGGATTCCCCCACGAGGTCCTTGAAGTCGATGCGGTGGCTTTCACCGTTGAAGCGCAGTTCGATGCCGTCATGGCGGTCCCCGTCACGCAGCACCCGGTCCGAGACTCCGCTGTCCACCAGCAGGTTGACGGTCCCGTGTTCCAGGATCCCGGCGCGCACCGTGTGCGAGATTTCCTCGTGGCTGCGGACCTCCACCACCGTGGACTCGATGCCTGCCTTTGCCAGCAGGTGGGAGAGCATCAGGCCTCCCGGGCCGGCGCCCATGATGGCTACTTGAGTGGAAATAATTTTGCGTGCCATGACGGTCTCGCTTCGTTGCGGGGCCAATAAAAGGCCGGAGTGGTCTGGTTTTCAGTGTTCGCTAGGGAGAGTGATCGCCCTTATATGTATTCCGTTGAACGGAATTACCGCGAGCGGAAGCTGGTCGTGGAGTTGTTCATGGTTTGACGTTGTGCCGGGAGTTGGCCTCCTGCAAGTCGGTATGAGTTGAGCAGGAGTTTCCTAAGCTCCCGTTCATCAATCTGGTCCAGCCGTACCAGCACCAGTTGCTGTGATGCGCGCGATTTCCCTCTGTTGGTGTGGTTCAGCCGTTCCATCTGTTCCACTGCCGGGACTCCGACAGGTGACCTTCTTTGAGCAGGAACCCAGGGTTGGGGCTTTTGCAGGGCGGTGCGCTATGCGGAGAACTGCTGGCGCAGGTCCCTCTTCCTAATTTTGCCGCTTGCGGTCCGGGGCATGTCATCGACGAAGACGACTGCCTTGGGGATCTTGTAGCGTGCGAGCTTGCCTTCAAGGTGGGAACGCAGTTCTTCCTGGGTCAGGGTCGAGCCTGCGTGGAGGGTGATGATCGCTTTAGGCACTTCACCCCATTTTTCATCTGGAACGCCTATCACAGCCACCGAGGCTACGGTGTCCAGTTCCAGGATCGCCGCTTCAACTTCGGCAGGGTAGATGTTTTCACCGCCGGAGATGATCATGTCTTTGAGACGGTCGGATACGAAGAGAAACCCCTCGTCATCGGTGTAGCCCATGTCACCTGTTCGGAACCAGCCGCCCTCGGCATAGGAGTCTCGTGTTTCCTGTGCCCGGTTCCAGTACTGGCTAATGACGTTGGGACCGGCGATCTGGATTTCACCGACTTCCCCCGGAGCCATGGGTGCGCCGAGAGGGTCGGCGATGCGCATGTCGGTGAAGAAGTGCGGCAGGCCGGCAGAGCCGATCTTCTCGCTCGAACGTTCGACGGGCAGCATGGTGACTCCGGGGGAGGCTTCGGTCATGCCGTAGCAGCTTGTGAAGCCGATGCCCTTGGCCTCGTAGGCCTCGATGACCCGGGTGGGAATGGCTGAGCCGCCACAAGTCAATTTTTCGAGTGAGCTGATATCGCTGCTGGCCCAGGCCGGGTGTTCACAGAGCATCTGGAACGTCGTGGGCACCCCGTTGAGAGTGGTGACCTTATGTTCCTGGATCAGAGTCAGTGCGCGCCCCGGATCGAATTTGGCTTCGAGCACCACGGTTCCGCCTTTCAGGAGCATGGGCAGAAGACCCATGTCCAGGGAGGCGGCATGGAAGAGCGGGGAGATCATTAGGGCGACGTCGTTGCGGTTCAAGTCCACATCGACCAGGGTGTTCATGCAGTTCCAGGTGACGTTGCCGTGAGTGAGCAGCGCACCCTTGGGAAATCCTGTCGTTCCGGAGGTGTAGAGGATCATGGCCGGATCCGACAGGTTAATGCTTTCGTCGATGAAGTTGGAGGGCGACTGCTTCAATACCATGTCGTATTCCTCGACGCCGGCTGCCTCCGCTCCCGAATCGCCGCCGATGACGATCCGCCGGTTCACGGCAGCGCCTGTGGCGGCCGCCGCTGCAAGGGTCTCCAACTCGCTGGCATTGACCAAGACACGTGCGCCGCTGTCTTCAAGTTGGAATTTGAGTTCCGGGGCGGCGAGCCGGGTGTTGAGTGGGACGAAGATAGCACCGAGCAGGCCGCAGGCAAAGAACGTTTCTATGAACGAGGGGTCGTTTTCACCGAGGTAGGCGACGCGGTCGCTGCGCCGGACACCCCGCAGCCGGAGCGCATTAGCGAGCTTGTCTGCGCGCCCAGTCAATTCGGCATAGGAGACGTTACGGTCACCGGCGATCAGGGCCGGTTTGGTACCGCTCTTTAGCATGCGCCGGTGCAGCCATGAGCCGACTCCGAAGTTATGCAAGGTTCCTCCTTGTACCTTTCTGCAATGAAGGTACCGTCCTTTGGTGCAAAGGGGTGATGACAGGTCAGCGGCCGGCGCGCAAGGGCCCTCGGCTGCCTGTGATTACTTGTAGAAGCGGGCGAGGAATTCGGCCACGACGGCGGGCCGTTCCTGGCCTTCAATCTCGATGGTGGCGTTGACCTTGATCTGTGCGCCGCCCTTAACCTCGGTGACCTCCGCGATCTCGCCCTTCATGCGGACCTTGGAGCCGACCTTAACCGGGGAGGTGAAGCGGACCTTATCCAGCCCGTAGTTGACCTTGGTGGTCACTCCGTCGACGTCGAACAGCTCGCCCCAGAACGGGATGATCAGGGAGAGGGTGAGGAAGCCGTGGGCAATGGGTGCACCGAAGGGCCCGTCCTTGGCCCGTTCAGGATCCACGTGGATCCACTGGTGGTCATCGGTCGCGTCAGCGAACAGGTTGACCTGCTGCTGGGTGATTTCGCGGTAATCGGTGACGCCGAGATCTCGACCGGAGAGTGTCAGCAGGGTGTCGAAGTCTACAACTGTGGATGGCATGGGTTTCCTTGACTTGGATTGTGAGCTGGGGATGGCTGAGGGTGCCCGGACGGTTTTAGAAGCGGAGCAGGACTTTCCCGGAAATTTTGGCGTCTTTGGCGACGGTGAACGCTTCCACGGCTTGTTCGAACGGGTACTCGTGGGTGATAGCGGGTTCGACGTGTAGGCTGCCGTCGGCAAGGGCTGCGATGACCTCGTCAATTTCATTGTTGAAACGGAACGAGCCAACAAGTTCGAGTTCGCGCGTAATGGCCAGGGAGATGGGAACCGGCTGGTCCCCGGACGGGAGCAGGCCAAGCATGATGACCCGGCCGCCGCGCACTGTGCCGCGCAACGCTGAGGCCAGCCCTTTGGGGCTTCCGGAGGATTCGATGGTCACGTCGGCTTCCACGGCCGCTACGGCTTCCGCGTCCCGGGCGTTGATCGTGTGGGTGGCTCCGAGTTGCCGGGCTATGTCCAGAGGCTTTTCGTGAAGGTCCACGGCAATGATTTCGGCTGCGCCGGCCCGTTTCAGGACGGCGATGGTGAGAGCGCCGATGGGGCCGCTGCCGATGACCAGAGCCTTGGCACCCTTGATGTCGCCTGCCCGGCTGACCGCGTGCCAGGCGACGCTTGCCGGCTCGATGAGCGCGGCGGTACGCAGGGGCATCGTCGCGGGAAGCGCCCGGAGCATCCGGGTCGGCAGTACTGCGTATTCGGTGAAGGCGCCGTCCTGGTGCGGCCGGGTGGCTGCGCTTCCGAGGTAGGTGCAGGCTGGGGAGAGGTTGGGCCGGTCAGCCGGAAACCGTGCACCGTTTCCGCCTGGAGTGGCAGGATGCACGGCGATGGCTGTGCCGGGTTCAGGGCCGCTGCCGTCAGGGGCGGCGACGGCGACGGTCCCGACGACTTCATGGCCCAGGACCATGGGGTCGCGAAGAATTGATTCGCCGGCTGCCCCGTGGGTCCAGTAGTGCAGGTCGGAGCCGCAGATGCCGCCGTAGGCGATCCGGATGATTGCCTCGTCGGGGCGTGGCTGGTCCACGGGGCGCTGTTCGACACGGAGGTCTCCGGCGGAGTGGGCGACGACGGCGCGGGTGCCACCGGGGATTGGGGTCACGAGGGGGTGTCCTTCGGGTTGGTTAGACGACGACGGACATTCCGCCGTCGATGAAGACGGTTTGGCCGTTGACGTAGTTGGAAGCGTCGGAGGCCAGCCATACGGCGGGGCCGATGAGGTCGTCAGGGGTTCCCCAGCGGGCTGAGGGGGTCCGGCCGAGCACCCATGAGTTAAAGGCTTCGTCATCGACCAGAGGCTGGGTCATCTGGGTGTGGATGTAGCCCGGGGCGATCGCGTTGATCTGGATTCCGCTGGCGGCCCATTCGGCGGTCATGGCACGGGTGAGATTCCGCAGGCCACCCTTGGACGCGGTGTAGGCACCGATCGTGGGGCGCGCAAGTTCGGATTGGATCGAGCAGATGTTGATGATTTTGCCCTGCCCGCGGGCGGTCATGTACCGGGCGGCCTCCCTGCCGACCAGGAAGGCGCTGGTGAGGTTGGTCGCCAGCACCAGGTCCCAGTCCTCCGGGGCGAGGTCCAACAGCGGCACACGCCGCTGGATCCCGGCATTGTTCACCAGGATCGACACCGGTCCGTGGTTGGACTCGATATCCTGGATCGCCGCTTCGACCTGGGCGGCGTCGGTGACGTCAAAGGCGGATGCCAGCACCTTTCCCGGGCACAACTCCTGCTCCAGTGTTTCCCTGGCGGCTTCCAGCCGGGCCTTGTCGATGCCGTTGAGGATGACGGTCGCCCCGGCGCGGCCGAGGCCGGCGGCGATGGCGTTGCCGATGCCCCGGCTGCTGCCGGTGATGAGCGCAATCCGCCCGGTCAGATCAAAGAGCGTCACGTCGCTGCCCTGGTTCTAGTGGCCCGGTGCGACCGGAACGGCTTCGCCGGATGCTTCCAGTTCCGTGCGCCTGCGGGCGGCGGTTTCAGGATCCAGCCAGCAGATGTACTCGATGAAGTAGCCGTCAGGGTCGGCGACGTAGATCTGCTCGACGTCGTCGGCGCGGATGCGGGGGCCACCGACGGGCGTCACGCTGTGGCGGCGCAGGTTTTCCCGCACGTCATCGAGTGAGTCGACTTTCAGTGCGAAGTGAACGCTGTATCCGGTGCGGACTTCCTCGGCGGACCAGTCCGGGGACAGCGCCGCGGTCCGGCCGTGTTCGGTTTCGACCACGACATGGACTTCGGCGGTGCCGAGCCGGAAGTACGCTCCGGGGAACACGAAGTCGGCCGGGCGGGGAACTTCCTCCATGCCGATGACCTCGGTGTAGAACTTCCGGGTTTTTTCGAGGTCGCTGACGTAAAGGGCGACGTGGTGCAGTGAAACAGCTGTGCCGGTCGGGGATGTCATGCGGTGGATCTCCATCGATCGTTGGATGGTTGGACGTTGTGAACTTTGAAATAAGGTTTGCACCGTTGTTGACGGGCAGCGGGCGAGCTGTGCGCCTTCTCTTACGGGTTATCCCCGCCTGAGGGTGAAGCCGCGGTCAATGACCAGGAGGTTGCCGTGGACGTAACTGGAGGGTGTTTCCCATTCACTGCTCTCAACTTCCTGGTCGACATGGTGGGGGCGCGGATGCCGGGCCAGACACGGGAGGGCCTTCATCAGACTCATCTGCACAAAAGTCCGCGGTGATTAGCGCGTACGGACCGCCGGCCAGTTCAAACACCAGCAAGCGCTGCCCGCTTCCAGGGCCGTCCGCTCCGGCAGGTCGTGGAATGACGACAGGCGCACAGGAATTGACCACGGCTTGCATCAACTGCCGAACCCGCAGCCGTTTTCCCGGACTTCCCTGTCCCCTGTAATTCACAACTCCATGAGAGAACAAATTGTTTAGATTGTCAATGGGTTTCTAATGAGGAAGCTAATGGTTGACTTTTTCAATGATCTGCCCTCTCATGGAGGGTGGTTACAGAACCAATCCATGGAGAAAGCAAGGGAGCGGGCCATGAGCTTGAACGGGAAAGTAGCAATCGTCACCGGCAGCGGACAGGGCCTTGGCCTTGCCTATGCGCGGGAGCTCGCGCGCCAGGGAGCGTCGGTCGTAGTCAACGATGTGAACGCCGAAACCGCCGCAGCGGCTGTCAGTCAGATCCGGGAAGACGGCGGACAGGCCGTCGCCGTCGTGGCACCGGTGGGTACCACAGAGGCAGCGAAAGCCCTGGTGGCCGGCGCAGTGGAGGCGTTTGGACGGCTCGACATCCTGGTAACCAACGCGGGCATTCTGCGGGACAAGAGCCTGCTGAAGATGACAGACGAAGACTTCGACGTTGTCATCAACGTTCACCTCAAGGGCACGTTTACATGCGTCCGCGAGGCATTCTCGTACTTCAAAGAAAACAACATCCCCGGCAGGATCATCACCATCGGTTCGCCCACCGGGCAGCGTGGAACCTTTGGACAAACCAACTATGCCGCGGCCAAGGCAGGCATCGTAGGTATGGTCCGCACGTGGGCGCTGGAGATGAAAAAAGCCGGTGTCACCGTCAACACCGTCGTCCCTGTCGCCGCGACCGCGATGACAAAAACCGTTCCGTACTTCCAGAAAGCGGTAGAGGCCGAGGAGCGGGGCGAGGTTATGCCGGCATTCTTCCGCCACGACCTCGGATTTGGCACGGCCGACGACGTTGCCGGGATCATCGCCTACCTCGCCTCAGACGAATCCGCGTCCATCACTGGACAGGTCATCGGGGTCGGTGGGGACCGGCTGCAGGTCTGGACGCACCCTGAACCGGCGGTTACCGAATACCGCGAGGGCGGCTGGAGCTACGAGGCGCTACGGGAACGTGGAGCCGAGGCCATCGGCGCCCACCAGCAAAGCATCGGCGAAAAGTTCCTTCCCCTGCCGCTGGAGCTGCAGCCCACCGAGACCGCGGGAGCGCGCTGAGGTGTCCCGCTACGAACCCGGCATCGACGTTGAGGCCATCAGCGCGATCGACATGCATGTCCACCTAGAGGTGGACAGCTGCGGCCACGGCTCCCTCCCGGACGCCCTCACCGAGGCCTCCGCGAAGTATTTCAAGGCCGAAGACCGCACCCCGTCCCTGGACCGCATCGCCGAGGTGTACCGCGAACTGAACATGGCCGCCGTCGTCTTCACCGTGGACGCCCGCACCCAGCTCAAGCACGAACCCAACAGCATCCCCGAGCTGATCGCCGGCGCCGCCCGAAACAACGACGTCCTGATCCCCTTCGGCAGCGTGGACCCGCGCACCGGCGAGGACGCCATCGCCGGAGCCAAGCACCAGGCCATCGAGCTCGGCGCCCGGGGCTTCAAATTCCACCCGTCCCTGCAGGGCTTCGACCCCTCCAACGAACAGTTCTACCCGCTCTGGGAAACACTGCAGGAACTGCGCCTCCCCGCGATCTTCCACACCGGCCAGAACGGCATGGGCGCCGGCCTGCCCGGCGGCTACGGCATCAAGCTGGCCTACTCCAACCCGCTGCTCCTGGACGCCGTCGCCGCAGACTTCCCCGGGCTGCAGATCATCATGGCCCACCCCTCGGTGCCGTGGCAGGACGAGGCGAACTCGATCGCCACGCACAAGGCCAACGTCTTCATCGACCTCTCCGGCTGGTCGCCCAAGTACTTCCCCGAGTCCCTGGTCAAGGCCTCCAACTCGTACCTGCAGGACAAGGTCCTTTTCGGCACCGACTTCCCGCTGATCACCCCGCAGAAGTGGCTGGGCGCCTTCGCTGACCTGCACTTGAAGGACGAAGTCCGTCCGAAAATCCTCAAAGGCAACGCCGTCCAGCTGCTCGGACTCAACGGCTGACCAGCCTCAGCCGACGCCCTGTTAACCCACCAGAAAGGTGAACATCGTGGTTTGCCCACCAAGCCCAGACAACGCCCCTTCCCTCACAACACCAGCCCGCCGCCCGGCACAGACGCACCCCGTGGACCGGGCTGCGTTCGATGAGCTGTTCACCACCCTCTCTAACTGGGGCAAGTGGACGGATGCAGGCCGGGGCGCGTACAACAGGGTTCTGCCCGAACACGTCGCCGCGGCGTGCTCCCTGGTGGCCTCCGGCCGGACCGTTGCTACTGCGTTGCCCTGGAACACGGTGCCTGGCCCTGACAACCACAAGCCGGCACTGCACCACATGACCGACCTTGGGGACAAGGAAGCGCCCGAACCGTCGACAAACAAGGACTTCATCGCCGTGGATTACCACGGAAAGGCCGTCAGCCACCTGGACGCCTTGAGCCACATCGCCTACCGCGGTGAACTGTTCAACGGCAATGACGCCTCTCACGTCGTTAACACCAGCGGAGCGCACTTCGGTACGGTCGCCGATCTTGGCCCCTTCATCGGCCGCGGCGTGTTGCTGGACATGCCGGTCGTCAAGGACGTGGATTGGCTGGAACCGGGCGAACCGATCTACCGGGAAGACCTGTTACGTGCCGAAGAAATGCTGGGCGTGAAGATTTCCACCGCCGACGCCGTGCTGGTCCGCACCGGGCACATGAAGCGGCGCGAGGCGCTGGGAGCCTGGGATTCCTCGGATGCCAGCGCCGGCCTGCACACCGAAGCCATGCCCCTTCTCGCCGAGCGCGGCATCAGCCTGCTCGGGTCCGACGGTGACAGCGACGTCAGGCCTTCCCCCACGCCGGGAATCCACTCGCCGATCCACATCCTTGCTATCACCGCCATGGGCGTGCCGTTGCTGGACAACCTGCACCTCGAAGCGCTGTCGGAAGCCTGCCGTGAAGAAGGCCGATACGAATTCCTCTTCACCGTCAACCCGTTGAATATCCCCACAGGCACCGGGTCACCGGTCAACCCGGCCGCCATTTTCTAGGAGAAGCCACCATGCACAGACCAGTTGGAGTGTCCCGCGATTTCCTTGATGCCGATGGCAACAACGTGTGGGGGGACATCGGACTCGATGCCCTCGACGCCGCCGGGATCGAATGGGAATACCTGGAGGAGAACACCGCCGAACTGACGCCGGGACAAATCGAGGGCCGGCCCGGGGTCATCTTCGCAGCCCCTGCCGTCACCAAAAGCACCTTCGCAGGCGTCACCGAGCCGCCCTTGGTGCTGGCACGCTTCGGAGTCGGCTACGACGCCGTGGACCTTCCTGCCTGCACCGCCAACTCGGTCGCGGTCACCATCACCCCCGACGGTGCCCGCCGCCCCGTCGCCACCGCGGCGCTGACCATGATTCTGGCCAGCCTGCACAACCTCAGTGCCAAGGACCGGCTGCTGCGCCGCGGCGAATGGAACCGGCGCACTGAGTGGATGGGCCGCGGATTGACCGGAACCACCGTTGGGCTGATCGGCCTGGGAAACACCTCCACAGACCTCGTCGAACTCCTCAAACCTTTCGGGACCGAGATCCTTGCTTATGACCCCTACTGCCCGCCGGAAAGGGCCGAAGCCATAGGTGTGCAGCTGGCCGGACTCTCGGACGTCGCGGCGGCCTCGGACGTCGTCGTCGTCATGGCGGTCCTCACCGACGAAACCTTTCACCTGATCAACGGTGATTTCCTGGCACAGATGAAGCCGGTCGCGCGTCTGGTGAACGTCTCACGCGGCCCCATCGTCGACGAAGCAGCGCTCATCGAAGCACTCAAGAACAACACCATCGCCGGAGCAGCGCTGGACGTCTTCGAATCCGAACCGCTCAACATGGACAGCGCATTGATCGATATGGACAACGTGATCCTCACGCCACACTCAATTGCCTGGACCGATGAAATGTCCCTGGGTAACGGCGGCAGCGCCGTCCGCGCAATCATCGACGCCCTTGGCTCCAAGGCGCCGCAGTTCATCGTTAACCGCGATGTCCTCACCAAGCCCGAGTTCCAGTCACGGCTGGCGCGCCAGCAGACTAACGTCCGGTCATGACGGCCGATCAAACCGGCAGGGCAAGCCCAATTGGCCTCACTGGCCATGTCGGCGTCATCGGCGTGGGCATCATGGGCGGCCCCATGGCCCGGAATCTCCTGAAGGTAGGCGCGGCAGTGACTGTCCATCACCGGTCCGAGGAACGGGTCCGGGGTCTGTTGAATCAGGGAGCCACATGGGCCGGTTCGCCCCGCGAACTCGCGTCGGAGTGCGAGATCATCGTTCTCATGCTTGGCGACGCCCCGCAGATCCTTGAGGTCCTCAATGGACCCGACGGCATCGCTGCCGGTATCAGCACACCGGCCACGCTGGTCATCTGCTCCTCCATCTCTGCCGGGGACGCACGCCGGATTGCCGCCCGGGCTGAGGAACTGACCGGCGGCCTCCTGCGCACCATCGACGCGCCGGTCAGCGGCGGGGAGGAAGGTGCGATCGCCGGTAACCTGTCCATCATGGTCGGTGGGGATCCGGAGGACTACGCCCGGGCCGCACCCGTTCTGCAGGCCTGCGGCAGGCCCATACTGCTGGGTCCCCTGGGTGCAGGATCGGTAGCCAAAGCCTGCAATCAGCTGATAGTGGCCGCTACAGTGATGGCCATTGGGGAAGCCTCCGTCATTGCGCACCGTTCCGGCATCGACGTCGCCAAGCTCCTGGAGCTGCTCTCAGGAGGTTACGCAGGGAGCCGGATCCTGGAAACCCGGGCCCGGCGCTTCGCGGAGGAGGACTACACACCCTCAGGCATGGCCAAGTTCATGGTGAAGGATCTTGCCGCCGCCCAGGACGCAGCGTCCAGCGCTGCCGTGGACGCCGGACAGCTGCGCTACCTCCAGCAGGCCTTTACGCAGCTCGTCGAGGCCGGTCACGGCGATGAGGATATTTCCGTGACCCGCGCCTATGTCAGCGAGAAGTCCATTGCATGAGAGAATTAAGCATTAAGAATCCGAACGGAATGGACCCTGACGCCGTCGGGGCTTATGGAGGACGTAGATGAGCACCGGTCCCGATAATGCTCCAGCTGCCCGTGAAGCTACGAGACTGTTGAATTCTGATCTCGCCGCAAATGTTGAGTTTCTGGCAGCTCGTGCACGGGCCATGGGATCCGCCAAGGCAAACGCAGCGCTTGCGGAGTTCGGCCTGCGAGTGCGCACCTACTCTGTCCTGTCGCTGGCCTGCCAGGGACTGGAACCCACGCAACGGGAACTGGCGGACTTCCTCAGCCTTGACCCCAGCCAAATTGTTCCGCTCATTGACGAGCTGGAGAACCAAAAGCTCGTGCGGCGCCGGCCAGATCCTCGCGATCGCCGCTTGAAGGTCCTCGTCGCTACGGCCAAGGGAGAAAAGCTCAATGCCGCCGCCGCGTCCGCTGTGGCCAGTGCAACGGCGGAAGCCCTTGACAGCCTGACTGCAGAAGAAAGTGAGACGCTTCGCTCACTGCTTTGGAAGGTGGCTTTCACCAAGGAAGAGCGGGACTCTGCCCGCCAGATCCTGGAAGCCGTGTCCTAAATTTTCCTCGCCCGGTGCTGGCCTTAATAACATTAGTGCCGCCTGCTGACCGAGCAGCAGGCGGCACTAATGTTATTCGCTCTCTCCAGCGCACCATCAGGTGCTTTGTCCACTCAATCAATAAGTGCCAGCGGATTAACCGGGGAGCCTGTACCGCCTCTGATCCGTAGCGGCGCAAGGACGAACGTGAAGGTGTAGATGCGGCGCCGGGCCAGTTCCCGAAGGTCCAGCATCTCCATGATCTGTATGCCGTTTCGGACGATCAGTTCGGCATGGACGGCGAGGGGAACAACAGCGGGGGCGGCTTCAAAGGCCATGGTGTCCGAACCGACGACACTCGCCCTCAGCTTGCCAAGGAATTTTGCCGCTTCGATTTCGGGACCAGGGAAGGGTGGGCGGAGAAACCGTTCGGGCTGTGCGTACAGTTCGTCCCATCCCGTCCTCAGCAGCACAGCGTCGCCGTCCTGAAGCTCGACTCCCTGCGCGGAAGCGCATTCCTGCAAGTCGTCAGGAGCCAGACGCGTATCTGCTGCGAGGGCAGCCCCGTGCAGGGCCGGAAAGTCCAGTAGCACTCCCCGCGCGACGATGGGCTGCAGTTCCGGGCTTTTGGCCAGCACGCCAGCCTGATCGCTTTGGACTCCGGCTTCACGGATGTTGGTACCGTCCCAGAGCAGCCCTCCCTCAGCCACATGGGACAGGGAGTCCACATGGGTGCCCGTATGGTCGCCCATGCCGATAGCATCGGATGCGGATGTGAGTGTTCCCTCGGTGAGCGAGGCTTCCGGGTCGAACGGCGTGTGAGGGTGCGGGAGGCTGTGGCGGAAGGGAGCCGACACGGGGCCGTTTACAGTTTTATGGTCCAGGATATGGCTGAGTTGGATGATTTCCGTGGGCATATTTCCCCTCTCTGGGAAGGTTCGAGTCATTGAATCCGGTCGGGGCCGGGTTAGCTCCGCTGAAGGCCCTGATCGGCGGATCCAGTCGTGCAGTCGACGACTTTCCGTATCGAGTCGCGGTCACCCCTCGATCACAGAACCACGGACACCCGCGATCCTGCCCTCCTCTATGGAACGGCGCTCGGGGTCGTGTGGAAAGATGCAGCCCCTAGGTGTCGTTCATGCGGCTTTTCTCGGTTATCTGGCTGGGGCCGGCTTGCGCGACGGTGGCTGCCTGCTGAGGAGTGGTCGCCCAACCAAATCCGTTGTGAGTGTCATAGGCGGGCGGGCAAGGTGGCACCGGTTCCTGGACCGACTCCGGGGTGTATGGGTTGTGATAGGTGACAGGCCTGACGTTAGCGCTGTCACTGATCGGACCCGTATGGGTCATCGACAGGTCCTTGACCCAGCCCTCGGCAAATGAAGACTTGATCGTCCTGAACCACTGCAGGTGATGGATCTTCCATTCGCCTCCGATGTGGACGAAGTCTGCAGCATAGGCGCCGAATGACCATAGTGCTACGGGTTGGCCTCCGTCTGCGGGCCGTACTGCTTCAACGCCCGGTGACCGCCATACCCCGCGTGCGCTCTTTCCGTCCGACGCCACCTGGATCATGGGCGTGGCTAGATAATGAACCAGAAGGTTACCTACGGGTTCCATGGGAAACCTGCCGACAAAAAGTTCTCGCAGTCCCGCCTCACCTACAAAGACTCCCCGATCACCAATTTCTGCCGAAACGTCGGGGAGTTCAAGTGCAAAGAAGTTGATGGCCTGGTGGATTGTTGCAGGGGCGTGATTCACGGTGTAACGGCCCATGAGGTTCTGGATGTTGTTGATGGCCTGGACGCGAAACAGTTCGAGTTCCAACTTGTCCAGTCGTTCCTCGGCATTCATAGAGCATCCTTTCGGTTTGTGAGTGATTATGACTCAGACACGCAAAACCAGCTGAGTGACGCCAGCCGTGGCATATCCACGGCCGACAAATCACTCCGGCCGCTGCAACACTTGGTGCAGCGGCCCGAGTGCCCCCAGCCGAGGCTCCTGTTGGGAGCCTGCAGCTGTGCTGATCTCCGGGTGCGGATCAACGACAGTCTCCTCACGCCTTGAACCGAGGGGTGGTCAGTCGGTGAAAGGTTTCTCTGGCAGTTGCATCAATGCCGCCTTCCGAAGCAACTGTCAGCCCCGCTTCATCAGGTTCCAGAGGTTCCAGCGTCTCAAGCTGGGAGTCCAGCAGTGAAGCCGGCATAAAGTGCCCCGGGCGCTGCGTAAGGCGCTCCCGTAGCATCGTGCCATCAGCTTCCAACAGGATGAACAGCGTTGCCGGTTCTTGTCGACGAATTTCGTCCCGATACGCCCTCCGCAACGCCGAGCAAGCTACCACAATGCCCTCCGGTGAGCCTGATGCCAGCGTCCTGCCCACGACCCTCAGCCACGGCCACCGGTCCTCGTCGGTCAGAGGAATGCCACCAGCCGTCTTTTGCACGTTTGCTGACGGATGAAGGCTGTCTGCATCCACGAACCTAGCCTTAAGCAGGTCAGCCAGCACAGATCCCACACTGGATTTTCCAACTCCAGACACGCCCATCACGACGATGGGCTTTGACATGGGGCCATGTTCGGGCGATGCATCGGTACTCATGGAAAGGATTTCCTTTGGCCAGATACTAGCTTTAGGTGAATTACTCAGGTGGCTGGTGCGGCAGACGGCGCGCCAAAAGGGCAGACTCACCTGCGCAAAATGAACGGGCCCAGCTTTCGACGGCGTCGCTCCCGTCTGCCATCTAGGTGACTGAAACCGGCACCGGGGGCCATTGGACCGGCTCGGCTGGTAAAGCCCTTGACCGTGCCACGTTGCCGTACCAATAGGCACTCGGCTTAGGTTTCCGTTCAAAAGTGGCCCTGTCTACGGCGACTAGACCGAACTTGGGCTCAAATCCCCCCGACCACTCGAAGTTATCGAGCAGAGTCCAGTACATGTAGCCACGGATGTCGAACCCTTCCGCAAGGCATTCGTGAACGGTGCGCAGGGCATGGTCGATAAAAGCGACGCGCTTTTCGTCTTCCATGGTCGCGATTCCGTTTTCTGTTAGCAGGATTGGTTTGCCGCCGCTGAGTTTTGCAGTTCGCCGGATGGTGCCGGCCAGAGCTTGCGGGTAGAACTCCCAGCCCACCATGGTGGTCATCGGCGTCTCAACGAGGCCGTTCTTCTGGTCCGACTTCAGACCGGGGCCACGCTCTCCTTCCGGCCCGAACCTGAGGCGCGTGTAGGTCTGAAGCCCGACGAATTCATCATCTGCCGATGCTTCGAGGAACTTTTCGCTGACTCGTGCGTTGTCCTCCCACGGCGTATGCCCAGGGACGGCTCCATCTTCGTACTGCATGTCTTGGAAGGCTAACGTGACGCCAACGGGCGCGTCAGTGTGCCGCCGGATCGCGGCTGCACCTCGCTTATGTGCGTCCAAGACATTGTTTACCACTCGCCACATGGAGTCGTGGTCGCCTTTAATTCCTGGCGGGTGAATACCAACTACCCATCCGGCATCACCGGCTCCTTCCGGCTCGTTTATGGTGCAGGCCCAGCCGATGAGATCCCCCAAGGCCCGGGCCGCGCGGTCACAATAGCGCTCAAATAGTTCCGCGAACCTGGGGGAGAGGAATCCGCCCTGCTGATCAAGCCAGCGGGGAAGGGTGAAGTGATGGAATGTCACGACCGGAGTCAGCCCTCGGGCCCTGCAGGCTTCGAGCATTCGGCGGTAATGTGCAAGTTCAGCGTTGGAAAAGCGGCCCTCCGACGGTTCGATCCGAGCCCACTCAATGCTGAAGCGGTAAGCATTCAAACCAAAATCCGCCACCAGGCTTACGTCTTCGGGGTAACGGTGGTAGGAATCGCAGGCGTCACCGGAAGGTTCAAAAACGGGTGTTCCCTCCGCCAGTTCAAAGTCCCACCAGTCCGAGTTCACGTTGTTGCCCTCCGTCTGGTGCGCGGAGGTGGAGGCGCCAAAGAGGAAATTGTCGGGGAAAAGCAGGTCTCCCATGGAGGTCCTTTCGTACAGTAATGCTCTAGCGGATGTCTTGAACGGATTTACGGTTTTCCACGTGGAGGCTGTTCTCGGGAGGGCACTGTGGGGCCCCGCGTCCCGAACACCCACTCGGAAAGTAGTTGAATCGCTTCTTGGCCACCTGGTGTGGCGGGCTTGTTCAGTGCTGCATGCTCCACCCCTGTGAGCTTGTCCAGGCGGACGCTCACGCCGCTATTCTTTAGAGCGTCAGCGAATGCCTCTCCCGAGGTTCGAAGGATGTCCAGTTCGCACGTCAGGACCCAGGTCGGGGGAAGCTTCGAAAGGTTGCCATTTGCAGGGAAGGCGTAGGGGTCATTCAAGACTTCAGCAGTGCCGGCATAGTAACGGTGGAGCTCGTCACTGTCCGCCGGGAGTAGATAGGGATCCAGTATCTGCTCCATAACAAGCTCGAGTTCGGCGTTGTCCCAAGCTGGGAGCTCGGGGTGCATAAACGGGTATGCACAGGCCAGCGCTGCAGGTGGTGTTCCAGCCCCGTCAGTCAGTCGTTTTGCTACGCCTGCAGCAAGGTTTGCCCCGGCGCTTGCGCCTCCGATTTGAAGGTTTTCGGGTGAAAGCCCAAACTGGCCGACTTGATGGCAGGCCCAATTCCATCCTGTCAGAACATCATCAGACGCTGCTGGAAAACGTTGTCCCCTGATCATCTTCCGGTAGTCAAGCGAAAAAACGACGGCGCCCCTGGATGCGAGTTCCAGAGAAACCCAGTGCGCTTCGGGCATGTCCAGGTCACCGAACAGGTAACCGCCCCCGTGCACCCAAACGATGGCAGCCTCCGCGCTGCGGGTTGGTTCATTGTAGATGCGGCAAGGAACGCTGGCTGCAGTGCCTGATATCGAAACCTCACGAACTTTCACCCCCCTGAGCCGAGGAAACTCCCGGGGCCAGTCGACGGGATCTGAAACCTGCCCGTCCGGCATTGGTGGAGCAAGTTGTTGAGCTTCCAGATTGGAGACGACCTCGTGAACCGGTGTGCTGACCGGCCCCGCAGGCCG
Source organism: Arthrobacter sp. 01T428 (assembly GCF_056398685.1). Classification (NCBI taxonomy): domain Bacteria; kingdom Bacillati; phylum Actinomycetota; class Actinomycetes; order Micrococcales; family Micrococcaceae; genus Arthrobacter; species Arthrobacter sp. 01T428. Next base: position 29,725 of record NZ_JBFTPW010000033.1, read on the forward strand.
TCTGGAACTCTCAGGCATCTGCGCCCTTTCTCTTGTTTACGAAGACGCTGTTCGTTTTGGAGTCCGGATTGGCCGGTACCACTGAAGTGTTGTCGCGCCCTCGCCATGAGGCCGCTCATGGCTTTATAGGTTTTGCCTGAGGGGTCGTTTCCAGGGGCTGGCCCGCCTGCTCGGCATAAGAGTCTGTTGCTTGCCTCATGCGCTCCATTGCTCATGTTGCTGAATGGACGGCTGACGTGGTGTGACTCGCCAACCTCTAAATAACTAGATCATAATTTAAACGATTGAATTTGTAAACAAATAAGCCGCTGCGAAGGCGCTGCTGCCATCGAGATGCCGTCGGAAGGGAGCAGTGCGGAATGCGCTTCGGGCGGACCCTCACCTCGCGCTTTGGATTCAGTGGCCCATGTCAGTCAACCCAGATCCGCCGGACATACATGTCTGGGAGCTTCTCGACGATTCGCCTCAACGCAGCGCCATCCTGCTTCAGCCAAAGCAAGGCGCCCTCAGGGGCGATGCACTCAACCACCCCCTCGTCAAGCAGCATTCCACGTAGGTAAATCTCAACATGAAGACCCTCCAAAAGGGTCCAGTCGTCAACCGGTAGCCAGCCGACGGCCGGCATGCTGGGGTAGATGATGTGGCGTTCGCGCAACGTTGCACTCCTTCGAAGCTCTTGATCCTTCCGCGGCGATCCTGGCGCCAGTGGTGGCGATACCCGATACCACTCAAAAGAAAGCAGTGGGAGAACTGTTGACTTTTATAACAGTTAATAATCTCATTGAACAGCGGAAACTGATGGAGACCTGCCGGGTATCACAACAGGGCTGCCGCCATCCTGTTCAGGAATGCCGAACTTCGAAGGAGAAGAAACCCATGCCCCTCGACCCACTCTTAGAGCCCCTCGTCGCGGCCGCTCCCCAGCTGCCGGAGGAAATTGAGGACTTTGATGCGTACAGAGCCCAGGAAGAACTGACCAGTACCGGGGTGCTTTTGGATATTCTGGAACCCGCTCCCGAAGGCGCCAGTCGCCGGGAGGTGCAGATCCCCGTTAAAGGTGGCTCCATCACCTTGCACATCTTCACTCCCGCCACTTCGGGCCCCCACCCGGTTCATCTCTACCTGCACGGCGGCGGCTGGATTGGGGGTTCGATTCATTCCAAGTACACCAATGTCGTATGCGCCGAACGTGCTGTCCTCGCCGATTGTGTTGTGGTGACTGCAGGGTACCGAAAAGCGCCGGAATACAAGTTTCCAACGGCAATTGAGGACAGCTACGCCGCGCTGCTGTGGATTGCCGACCATACACATGAGCTCGGGATCCGACCCGATTTCATCACCATTGGCGGTGGGTCCGCGGGTGCCAACCTCGCTGCGGGCGTCGCCCTGAAGTCCCGGGACGAGGCTGGTCCCCGCATCGCACTTCAAATTCTCGAGGTGCCCGCTCTTGACCTCACTCTTAGTGCACCGTCGCACGAACGCGCCGGCACTGGTTACGGCATCACATCGAAATACCTCAAGACGTGTGTGCGCTACTACTTGAGCAAACCGGAAGACGTCCACCACCCCTACGCGTCCCCGCTGCTCGCATCGAACCTCTCCGGGCTCCCACCGGCTTATATTATGCCCGCAGAGTACGACCCGCTTTGCGATGACGGAGAAGCATATGCCCGCCGACTCATGGAGGCAGGTGTGCCCGCGATCAATTCCCTGCAACGTGGTCAATTCCACGGCTCGCCGGCGTTGACGAAGCTGCTACCCGCGGCCCGGGCGTGGCGCCAAGAAGTAATCGAACTCCTTCGCAAGACGCACGCAACAGAAACGGGACAAAGCCTATGGCCTGCAGGTTCTTGACCGCGCTTCGGTTCACATCCGCAATGGCCAGCATCGATACGACACTCCACACTATTGACAAAGAAAACAGTTTAGATTTTCATTGATCTACCACATGCTGGCCAAGTTGGCCCTACCGCTTGAGGGAAAGCTGACTTGATCACTGAACAATGGAGTTCCTAATGACGGCCCACCATGCAGCAGCCGACCGTTTTCCCCTTGCAGACGTCGCCATCGCTGCCGCGCGTTGTCGGTCGGTACTAACTCCAGCAACTCTGAGGACGCTCGACGTGGCTGCGCCTTGCCCAGGGCGCGAAGCGTGGTCTCTATCAAAGCTATCTACTCTTATCCGCTTACCTTTGCGCTCCTTGGCCGGTCAGGATGAACCAGTACAACACGGCCACGGAGACCAACGGTGACGAGGAGGGCACATCCTGCTGTCGGACAACTTTAGTCATTCTCAACCCTTTAACTTGAAGGAAAAACCATGAAAATCATCGCGGCGAATTCTGGGCGGCTCCGTCCCAGGCCTATGAAGCGCGTACTCGCTACAGTTTCCACTGTTGCGGTTTCCAGCCTCCTTATGACTGCATGCGCCGGGGGGAGCGGTAGCGGCAGCCCATCCTCTGGGGGAGGAGTCGCGGTTTACTCTTTGACCGCCCTGCCCGGCAGCCTTCAGCCGGAAAATCTTCAGGCGGGCCTCGGAATCAAACCCATCATCACAACCCTTGGTTCCCTGCTTTTTGAGTTCGACAACAATAGTTGCGAAACCGCCCCCGATCCCACCAAGCTCCGCGGTGTACTCGCCGACTCCTGGAAGGTCAGCGAAGACCGGAAGAGTTTGGCGGTCACTTTGAAGGACACCAAGAGCGCTGCCGGCAACCCGCTCACCTCTGAGGACATCAAATGGAGCTTGCAGCGGAACCTTGCTGTTAGTCCCATCGTGAAGTTTCTGTCGTCTGGCGCCATGCACCTTGCCGCTGACAATCCGATCACTGTAGTGGATAAGAAGAACTTCACTCTGAATTTCTCAACGCCCTCGACCCTGGATACCGTCATGTGGACTGTTCCGAGCTTTCTCGTGTACGACTCCGTTGAGGTCAAGAAGCACGTAACCGCCGAAGATCCCTGGGCTGCAAAATGGCTGGAAACAAACATGGCCACCTTTGGTCCCTACGCCGAGGACACCTTCGAAAAGGGCAATCAGATAACCCTTAAGAAGAACCCGGGATGGACCGGGGCTTCTGGTGGCGTGGATCGCGTTATCTTCAAGCAGGTTGCCGGCGCGGCCGAACAGGGGAACCTCCTCAATAGCGGAAGCGTCAATTACGCCTCGGGCCTGAGCTGGTCCCAGTACAAAGACCTGCAAAAGAACTCCAAGATTAAAGTCTGGAACTGCGCATCCTTGAGTAGGGAGGTCATGGCACTACAGCACGCAGACCCGAAGTTTGCCGATGTGCGTGTCCGGCAGGCAATCAGCATGGGCCTGAACAGGCAGGCGCTCATCGACGGAGCCCGCGCAGGTTTTGGTACCCCTGCCACGACTGGATTCCTGCCTGGACTGCTCCCCAAGAGCAATGACCTCAAGACGTGGACCGAGGACAAAGAGGCCGCGCGGAAGCTGCTGGCAGACGCCGGTCAGTCCAACCTGAGCTTCACCTTGGGCTATGTGGGTGGCAACGAACTACCCATCCTTATCCAGAGTCAGCTCAAGGAGATCGGGGTGACTGTGAATCTCCAAGCTTATGCAAGTGGCAATGACTTCAGCCAAGCCCAGCGCGGAGGAAAATATGAGGCCCTCGTCTACAACAATCAGGGAGTTGTGCCTGAACTGGTGTTCGAAGCGGGACTGATCCAGCCAGGAGCGCCGGCGATGACTTTCGGCTACAAAAGCGATGAATTCGTCAAAACCATCAACGCCCTCAGCGCCGCCGCCCCGGGTTCGGACGAATACAACAAGCTGGCCGTTGAGTTGAACAACATCACGATCAATGACGTGCCCACGGTGGCACTGATCAACGTGCCGAACGTCTTTGCGATGAGCTCGAGCATCAAGGGCGCTGAAAAGGGCTTCGGAACAATTACGACGGCGCCCAACCCGGCCTACTTCGACGCAATGAAGTAAAGACCGGACCAAGGCGGGGCAGAGGCAAGGAAAACAAGGCAATGGCCACACCCATAGTTATAGAAGAAGCGGCAACACCCGCCGCACGAAGCCGGCGGCACAGCCGCTTCACGGACTACGTAGGAGTAGCCGCAGGAATGGCGCCCATAGTGCTGCTGTTGCTCGCAAGCCTTTTCCTGCCTCTGCCCTATTCGCCGACGCAACCGGACCCTGCGGCGGTGACTCTCCCTCCGGGTCCGCAGCATTGGTTCGGGACGGACGGCAGCGGCTTCGACGTGCTCTCACGCACCATCGCCTCGGCGCATGTAGACCTTCCAGTCGCCTTCGGCGGGGCTCTGCTCTCCTTGATAATCGGAGTCCCCTTGGGACTGCTTGCATCCTCGGACCGCTGGTTCGCGCATCTCATCATGCGCGCCACGGACGTCCTGCAGTCGCTTCCGCTGCTTATCGTAACGGTCGCCGTAGTCAGCCTCGCCGGTAACTCCATTGGCAACGTCATCTTCGGCATCGTCCTGGTGGGAGCACCCGGCTTCATCCGCCTGGTTCGAAGTGGAGCAATCGTCGTGCGCAGCAGCCGATATGTTGATGCCGCGATCGCCATGGGCTGCTCGCCCCTGCGAGTTCTCCGTGTGCATGTGTTCCCCAACATTTTTAGCATCGCCCTTGTTCAGTTCACCCTTGCCACCAGCACCGCGATCATCGTGATTGCTGGCCTTAACTTCCTCGGAATTGGCACGGCAGCACCAACCCCCAGTTGGGGAGTCATGATCCGCTCAGGCGCTGACGTTATCGGGCAGGGTTACTGGTGGGTGGCGACCTTCCCGTCGCTGGCAGTGGTCCTTGTGGTGGTTTCGTTGAACTTCGTCAGCCGTTCCCTCGACGATTTGGTGGCCGGACGATGAACCCTGTTCTTTCCGTCAAGGATCTCGGCATCGAATACCTCGCGAAAGAGGGCGCGAAGCCAATCGTCAGTGACATCTCCTTCGACGTCGAAGCTGGCGATATGGTGAGCCTGGTGGGCGAAAGTGGCTCCGGCAAGAGCGCGCTCGTGCATGTAATTGCCGCTTTGCCGCGTTCAGTCCAATCCCGTGTCAAGGGTTCGGTGGACCTGCTGGGCTACGACATGATTAATACGCCGGCAAAGCAGTTGCGGGAAATGCGCGGGACTCGCCTTGGTTTTGTCGGCCAGAATCCGTTCGGGCTGCTCCACCCGATACTGCCGCTGGAGCGGCAGTTCCACCACGTGCTTAGCGCCCACAAGAAGACCAAATCCAAGGCCGACAGCGCGAAGCTGGCGGAAGCGACCCTGGAGTCAGTGGGCATACGTGACCCGCGATCGGTACTCAAGGGCTATGCCAACCAACTCAGCGGTGGCATGGCACAACGTGTCGTGATCGGCATGGCAACGATCATGGAACCTGAAATCCTGATTGCGGACGAGCCGACGACCGCGCTGGACCCCACCGTTCAAGTCCAGATACTTGATCTCATCGCTTCACTGAACAGGGAGCGGGGGATGACGGTCTTGATTGTCACCCACGACCTCGGGGTGGTGGCCAATTATTGCGACAAAGCCCTGGTCTTGATGCGAGGCGAACTTGTCGAAGAGGGCAGCGTTTCGGCCCTGTTCACTGACCCCAAGCACCCATATACGCGAGAGCTCTTTCTCTCAACGACAGAACGAGTAGAGTCATGACCCAAACAACACCGGTCATTGAATTACGCAATCTCACTAAATCATTCAAGAGGCACGGCATCAGCTTCCGTGCTGTGGATGACATTTCCCTGAGCATCAACGCGGGCGAGACGCTGGCATTGATCGGGGAGAGCGGTTCTGGAAAATCAACCACTGGACGCCTCATCCTTGGGCTGGATAAACCCGACTCGGGGGATGTTCTCTTTCACGGCGAGTCGCTGCAGACAAAGTCGGCCAAGGAGGTTCGTCGCCTTCGCTCCCATCTTACTGTTGTGTTCCAGGAACCCTTCGAGTCCCTCAACCCCCGCCTCCGGATCGGAACGATCGTGGAAGAACCGTTAGTTGTTCAGGGTGTGAGTTCGCCCGAAGAACGCCGGGAAAGGGCTGCCGGCGCGTTGGAAAGGGTTGGTCTAACCGCATCAATGATGGACCGCTTTCCCCGAGAACTCAGTGGTGGACAGCAGCAGCGCATAGGAATCGCCCGGGCCATCATCGGCAGACCGCAGATGATTGTGCTGGACGAACCGACGGCCTCATTGGACAGAACAATTCGGCGTCAGATCGGCGACGTACTGGATGAGCTGAAACGGGATCTCAACCTCGCTTACCTGCTCATCACCCACGATATTGGCACCGTGCGTCAGGTCAGTAACAGATCAGCCGTAATGCTGCAAGGAAAAATCGTGGAAATCGGCCCAACCGCGGAAATTACCAAAGATCCCCAGCACCCCTACACCCAGCGTCTGATCGGCGCCGAGTTGCCCGTTTCCATTGCCAAGCCGCGACGGACGCGAATCGAGACCAAGGAGGCCGCCCTGTGAACAGGTTGCGCTTCGCCGCCTGGCGGCTGTTTTTCATGCTGGTCTCGCTATGGGCGATCGCCAGTCTTACGTTCCTGCTGGTAGCAATACTCCCATCGAACCCGGCGGTCGCGATCGCCGGTCCGTACGCTACCCCTGAGCAGGTGGCCCAGGTCGAGAACGACCTCGGTCTGCACGCCCCCCTCGCCCAGCGGTATTTCGAGTTCCTGGGCCGGACTGTCCGCGGTGACCTTGGAACGTCCGTCTACGACGGTACTTCCATCAACCACGAGATTGCCCAACTAATCCCGTCCACCTTTGAACTCATCATTGCCAGCCTGATCATCGCAGTACCACTAGGAATTGGCCTCGGGGCAATCGGCGCCTACTTCCACCGAAGATTTGCTGATCGCGCTTCTTCCCTCGTAGTCGGCGTCCTTCAGTCCATCCCGGATTTCGTGCTCGCTGTCGTACTTATCTATGTCTTCTCCGCTGTCCTTGGGATTGCCCCTGGCCCCGAGGGGCAGTTGAGCATTATTTCGGTCCCACCGCCCCGGGTGACGGGCATGATCGCCGTCGACGCCGTCCTCACCGGCAATCCCGCGCTGATCTCAGACGCCTTGGCGCACTTGGCCCTTCCGGCCCTGACTCTGGGACTTGTAATAGCTGCGGTTTTCGCAAGAATCAGCCGCGCGTCACTGCGCGAAGCACTGGAGTCGGACCAAACTAAATTCGCCCGCGCAAGCGGCTTGCCGGAATGGCGCGTGGTCCAGTACGCCTTCCTAACATCGCGTACTCCTGTGCTGACCTACGGGGCAATAATCTTTGGCGCACTTTTTGGCGGCACTGCCATCGTTGAAACTATTTTCAACTGGAACGGGCTGTCCCAATGGTCCGTCACGTCAATGCTCCGGACAGATTACCCGGCCATCCAAGGCTTCGTGCTGGTTGCCGGCGCCATCACACTTGTGGTCTTTGCCCTTCTCGATGTTTTGGCCGGCTTCCTGGACCCCCGGGTCCGCGCCCAATAGCCCAGAAGACGACGTGGGACCTTGTTGACCAACGGCGCAGGCGGCTGATCAGAAGAACGCGCCTGTCTGGGCAGATTGCGAGCGGCTCGCGTTGCCACCGGAATTGGCGAAAACTACGGTTCTGGTAGCGTTTTGGTCTGCGTCGCCGAGGCCGAGCGGCGAACGGTCCAATGCACCCCATGGGCGGGTCTCGTGACCGATCTGTACCGGAGATTCGCCAACTCGCTGGCAGGATTCGCCAGATCGTTTGGCAATTCGCCAAAAAGCCTGGCAATCCACAGCCACAAAATGAGTACGAATAACATTCGCAGGCGCTCCCCGCCTGTTTTCCAAGGCCGATAAATAAAGATTTCGTCAACCAGGGGGAGTGGACCTCGGACCAGAGTTGTTCAAACCAACTGCCAGCTGGTGGGCGATGCTCGGGATCCTCAGCGTTTCTTGTAAATGTCCCTGCGGTTTCCGACGGACACGACGAGGACGGTTAGAACGGTTTCGTGGATTTCGTAGATGATCCGGTAATCACCGGTCCGTACGCGCCATTCACGATCGCCTCCGACAAGTTTCTTCGCCCCCGGCGGCCGAGGATTCTCGGACAGCAGTTCGATGGCCGCACTGACCCGCTGCCGGGCCTGGGGATCGAGCTTGCGCAACTGCCGCAGTGCCGCCTGGTCAACCCGGACCGCGTAACTCACAGCAGGCCCAGATCCGCCTTGACCTCATCCCAAGGTATTGGCTCTGCGCCGGCCGCGCGTTCTTCGCGTGCGGCCTGGACCGCGCGGAGATCCTCCAGATCTTCGGCCGCCTGCAACAGCCGGTCCAAGTCTTCGGCGTCGATTACCGCCGCAAGCCGCCTGCCATGCTTGGTCAGCCACACAGGATCGTGCTGCATTCTTGCTGCATCGACGGCCTCGGCAAGGTGCGTGCGCGCGGAAGTCAGGGTCATCTCGCTCATTGACCCAATGTATACAAAAATGAGCAAACTGTATAGACCGTCCATTTTGTACGTTTTGCCGATAATGGACCTTATGTCAAGTAGAATCGTGATTATTGCATCTGATTCCCAGATTGAGGTTGAGGCCGGGCGGCACGCCGTCCCCGCCCCTAGCCGGCGGAAATATTCAACACCGGCAGATATGTTGCATGGATCACATTTCGTCTATGGTTGTCCGGGGCGCCACAGCGTCGTGGCACCCAACTGAGAGCGGAGAAATTTTCGTGACGACAGACAAGCTTCGAGTGCCGGTCCGCGTGGACCTCGACTGCGCAAAGGCCCAGGTTGCCACCCAGGGCCGCGTGACGTCCAAAAGCGTCCACGGCCTCTATGACGTGATGAAGCGTGCCAACTCGCTCACCGCCGGCATGACGCTGGAGCTCGATATGACCCGGGCCTGGATCGAGCCCGACGCACTGGAAGAACTCCGGACTTGCTCGCGGTCCCACCATCTGCCTGCCCACGTCGATCCGCTCCAGTCCGAATACGGTTGAGCATCCTAGCCCCCGATTACGCTGCGCTCCTGGGACCATTAGCTACACAGGCGGCCTGACCCCAACGGCAATCCCCTCCCGTATTTTCCGGGGATTCCGTCAACGCCGATTGTAGCGACGTCCCCATTCAGCGTTGCTTGAGAGTATGGACTCCATGGATAAGTTTGCAGCCAGGAACATAGATGGATCGGACGCTGTCCTGGGGGTTCGTGTGGAGCTCGTCGGCAGCGTTCCTATGATTTGGCGTCAGTTTGAGGTCCGGGGCTCCATGGCTCTGAACAGGTACACAAGGTCCTGCAGGCAGTCTTTGGCTGGGAGGACGCGCACCTGCACAGGTTCACAACAAATGATCCCTTCGCCCCGCTGGGCCGGTAGACGGCGAGATTCCGGAAGTCCTGCAGTGGCTACCAAGGCAGGAATGCGAAGAACCAGGAGACAGGCCTGAAGAGGAGTGCTCCCTGGACCAGCTGCTCGACCTGGATTCAGGCGCAGCCTTCTACGAATACGACTTCGGCGACAGCTGGCTGCACCGGATCGAACTGATGTCCCGCCGGCCGGCAAACGACGACACTCCACCAGCTCTGCTGATTGACGGCGGCCGGCGCGGCCCGCTGGAAGACTCCGGAGGATTTCCCGGCTATGAGGAGATCATGAACACCCTCGCCGACCCGTCCCATCCCGGCCACGCCGAACATTCCGCCTGGGTGGCCGACATGACCGGCTCCGATCAGCCTTTCGACCCTGCATTCCTGGACATCGCGGCGGTGAATCTGGCGCTGGTCGAGGAGTTCTAACCCCCGGATTTTGGGGTGAAAAAGGCCTGGTCCTTAACGCCAGACACAGCGCCTTCCACACGCGCTCCCCCAACCGTTTCCCGCCGCATGAATGGACGTTACATAAAGTAAGTAAACTGATAGTTGCGCAATCAACTAATTTTTAGTATCTCATCCCCTCGGGCACCAGCGTCTCGTAGCCAGCAAAGGAAGCTGCTGGATCGCATGTACGGTTTCATGCACGCCGTCCCCCCACACCGACCTCCTGGCGCCGAATATCAATTAGCGCGGGCATGAAGGATGGGCTCCCGCCGGGTCCAGGCCTGGAGATCTCCAGAACCAGTTTCCCCGCGAGGATTGATGGTGCGATCAGTTTGGTCCAACCTGTGGGCCGAGCATCAGTTGTTACCGTCACGTTCCGACAAACAGCGTTAGGCATACGGCACGAAATGTATGATCTTCGGACGTAGCTAGATCACGGAGGCATTTATGCGAGTAGGGCTAAGTTTCGGCGCGTGGACCTTCGGCACTGCTTTTTTTCTTTTGGTTCTTGTGGGAAATCAAATCGATGGCGATTCTGGAACGCGGATAGTCACGGTTATCACCGTAGGCCTACTTTCCGGAACTTTTACTTTGCTCCGAGTGCTAGGTGGTGAGCGTTTCAGGCAGTTTCATTCGATCGGATTGAATCGCGATCGCACGAAAGTCCTCGCAAGTACACATAGCGAGTGGCCGAAGGAAAGCCAAACAGTTGATGAATTTCGAACATATATAACAACTAGCGAGAAGCTACATCGGGAGCGTTGGCGGGATGAACTACTTCACGAGTTCACCGGGGAGGTGGCAGCTAACCAGTCAAACTACATCACTCGAATACACAGGCACGTCGTATTTGAGCAGGGCTTTCAGAAAGTTTCCGTAAACATCGGCTACGCAATTCCAAGCGCTTATGCAACAATTCTTCCAGTTCTCCTTGTCAGAAAAGGTGAGATGCTCGATTCACTTGAAGTTAAGGTGAATGGCAACAACACGAGCGCGATAGGTTATCGAGAAGCTGCAGGAATTACTTCTTTGATTTTAAGGAAACTGTTTCTGGAGTGTTTTCATAAGGATTCACAATCCGAACGGGTATTTGAGACAATCTCGTACGCAACCGATCCGAACACCTCATCAGAGAAAAGCAACATTCATAGCATTAGTGGACGACTGATCGCCTTGAGAAACTGCCAGGTAGCAAGATATACCCAGCCGAAAGAAGGTGATATCAACCAGCTTATAAATCTAATTTCGCAGCTGACCTCCGGATATTTTCTCTTCGTTCCACTTAAGGGTGAATCAGACTCAACGAGTGGCGCGCACCCGAGGACTGCACGTCCAACGGTCACCTGCTCATACCTCACTCGAGTCCCTATGACCTCCAAGGAGAGGGGGTGGCTTTACTCGATCCGATCCACCATTCGGGGCGTTCTCGTCATGACGAAGAGGTGGCACGAAATTGAACTCCCAGAAGTTGAATGGACTCGGAGTTTTCACTTAACTCTTGACGCCCCGGAGGAGATGTATGTTCATTTCGCAAGAGTCGTTACGGTGGGCAAAAAACCAGAACACCTGCTTAACGCTTGTGAAACCGATACGCGACCGCGAATTAATATTAGTGACACGCTGGGACTCCAGCACGTGCACGCATATTTGAGGGACTGTCACAGGCCATTCGTATCGACGAACGGGACCCTATTTCCTTGGAAGTCACTTAGACTATTTGTTGAATTCCGCGATCGGCCACCTGGAATTGTTCTTTCGATACTCTTAGCCTCGACCACCATGACCGTCCTCCTTGGAGCAGTTTGTATAAACATTGACAGCCTAGGCCCGGCTTCATTGAGCAGCGGAGCTTCCGCCGTACTCCTAACACCGATTCTGGGGATCCCTGTTGTTTTGGCTGGATGGATAATGACAAGAATAGATGCAGGCAATCTTCGGCGAATGTCTTTTCCGTCTCTTTTTTCCGTTGCGGGCTTTCTAAGCATCTGCGCTTGCTTTATTTTGGTTGGGGCGGTCCCGCTGCTTCGATACAGTGAGACGCGGCAAGATATTATTGGATTTGACATTCATCTCCTTATACCAGGACCGGGGGCTGTGTGGGTGATTCTTCTAGCGGCTTCCATTGCTCATTTACTTCACTGCTTCTTCATCTGGTCTGCTCGCACTTTGAGGTATAGCGACCGACTGCACCAAAACGGCAATAACAAGACAATGCTTCTCTGACTTGGCAGTTGGCCGATTTCTCCGATACCAGACTTAGCCGCAGTCAATGAAGCCCTAGGCGAGACCGCAAACCTACAGGGTCCGCAGTCGCGACGGCCAAGTGCAGGCCCTGGTCAGCCATATCCGCCGGATTTTCGGCGAGTACTACGCCGCCCCCAAGGAGCATCGTGGGCACCGCAAAAGCTACTTCGTTACGGTGATTTCCCCTTACACCTGACGTTCCTATAGCTGCCAAGCCTAAGGTGCTATTTCGAAGTTACTACCTCTGCAACTGAGCATGACGGACCCGGGAAACCGGGGCCAGCATCCGTTCCGCTGGCCATAAGCGGTGGACAACCCTGACGGGTTATCCACCGCTACCGCTGCAGGTACCCCATTTCCGACGCCAGTCGAGCAAAACCCGGGTTGACCCATCTTGGGACAGCCTAAGTCACCTGATCTTGGGCCGCCTCTTGAATTGGCTCGCCTCCGTCTTTGGACCATGGGCAACTGAAAGCGACAGGCCGGGCCCCGCGACTGCGTGGAGCGTCGCCAGTCGCGCTCCCCGTCCTCGAAGATGCCCCTGCGGCCCATATGTTGCCGAATTCCGTATTGCAAGTGCTCGCGCGCAAAGATAAGTAGCGCACTCTTATCGGCTCCGATCACCGTTCATAGGCTTCGGACAGCCCATCGGCGACAAGCGATGGGACTGATCGCCGTCCGTTGCTGCACCGTCCACAGTGATCACCTGCCGGCATCACGCGACGGAAGGCTCCCAGGATGAAAACGCTAGCCGCAATGGCAGCCTGAGGACCCGATCCCCGGCCAAATGAGCCTGCTGGATGAACTGGAGGAACCAAACTCATGGACCGTTACCTCAAAGCCGCCGAACACGCGCTCCGTACCGGGCAACCGAACCTCGCCGTCCTCTATATGCGCCGCGGCCTTTCCGAAAACCCCGAAGGGCTGACGTGGCTGATCTGGCACGACTTCCGTCGCGCCGTCGGCTACGCAGCCAATGCACTCCACGAAGCCGCATGGTGATGAAAAGCGTCGGCGACACCGATGGCAACGCATCGTGGAGCTGCTGGCCCAGGATTTGAAAATGAAGGTCCCCACAAAGGTCTGCCCGGGATCCAGGGATTGAGCACACCTGCACCGCAAAGCGTTGATTCTTCACTCGTCCAGAACGCGCACAGCAAGCCGGCAATCTGGGGAAGCGTCAGCGTTGGTTTGGTCGCCGCGCTTCTGGGACCGGGTGCGGCGCCCTACGTGCGTAGGGTGCAAGGCACCCCGCGCACGGTCGCACCTTGTCCTCCGGGAGGAGGTGCGGCAATGACTTCGAAAGCTCCGCGGGAGAAGCAAGGATCTCGTTGTGCAGGGCGCGTCGTTCCTGGCGCAGCTGCTGCCGCTTGACGTTGAACCATTCCGGATCGTCGGGAGTCACGCTCTACAGCGTAGTCACGGCACGTCGGGAGCGTCTTCGGCCGCGTCCAGGATGATGTCGTAGGCGTCGCCGTCGATCAGGCCCTTGTCGAAGGCCTCCCCCACTTCTTCGAATGTTCCGGGAGGGTTGGGGGGAAGGATCGCTTTCCATTCCATGGCCAGTTGTTCCGTGTTGTCGGGGGCTTTTACATAGGGCCATGCGGAGAGCTGGCGGATCATCTCGTTGCGGTCGATGTCGCCAGCGGCGTAGCGCTCGGCGATTTCGTAGGGGCTGGCTCCGCTGAACCCTTCGGGGATCGCCTTGACGCCCCTGGATTCAGCTTTCGTCAGCGCCTGGCTGATGGCGGACTGGGTGATGTGCAGGGCGCGGCCGATGTCGCGCTGCGGCAGTCCCTGCTGCACGGCTTCCCGCAAGGCCCTCAAATAGTCCAGGCGGCCCAGGTCCTCTCGGGCCAAAGCGCGGCGAGCCAGATCAATTGGGTGGTCGGGGCTGGTGATCGTCATATCCGAACCTCCTATATTAGTAAGCTTATCAGCTGGCGAGGAGCCCCGCTTAGGCCTACCTCGCCTCCCGCCGCGACCCCCCATGGCCGTGGGCAAGCGGCCACAGTAAGGTCATACCCGCCACGCGTTACTGTGCCGGTGACGGGCTTCTTCTCCTTTGGAACGCCGCCCGGTGCGGGCGCCTCCCTGGGGCAGCGGTTCCCAGGGTTTTGCCAATGTTGTATTTGCGCTGGAGCCGGCGGACTTCCTTGAGCGTTGCTGTTTCGATCAGTTCAGAGATGGATGCGTATCCCTCGAGGTGGCCGGCGCCCGCGAAAGCCGCCCGGACCTGAGGCCATGGTCTACTTCGATGCCAGGCTCTCGAAAGACAATCCGACCGTGGAGATCAGGGCGGCCGACATCTGCCCGTACCCCAGGGATGCCGCCGTCCTCGCCGCGGTGATCCGGGCCCTGGTTGAAACCTCCCCCGGGAATGGCGGCTCGGGACCGTTCCCCCTGCCGTGGACACCGGCACGCTCCGGCTTTCGAACTGGCAGGCGAGCCGTTTCGGGGTCAACGGAGCGCTGGTCGGACCCCTGGACGGACGGCCCTGCCCCGCAGCCAGGGCCGTGGATGAACTGACCAGCCATGTCCGCCACGCCCTGGAGCAGTCCGGAGACCTCATGCTGGCCAGTGCCGGTCTGGCCGCCATGGTGTCGCGAGGAACAGGCGAGCGGGTACAGCGCCACGCCTTCGGACGGCGGATCACCGCCGATGTTGTCGCGGCCATGCCGAGGCGGATCAACAGGACAGGCGCGGGCCTTGCCCTTGTCCGCAGAGGCGTTCCTTCCCTGGCACGTGGCGCAGTAAACCGCTTAGACGCGGGATTCCGCGGCCTTCCGTCTGCGCAAGCGACGTGGCCGTCTCTACCGGGCCGGACGTCGGCACACGAGGTCTCCGTCGCCGGTTCACGGTGAAGCGCCCTCCGCGTCAAGGCGCACACCCGCTGCTGCCGGTCATACCGGCGGCGGCATGACCGGCCGGATCCGCACCAAGTCACCGCCGGCCAAGGCGCGAACATCCCAGCCCGGACGACGTCGGTCAGCGCCCCGGCGTATTCTTGCCCCCACGACCGGTCGGTGCTGCGGGAAGACCAA
>NZ_JBFTPW010000034.1:0-38965 GCF_056398685.1 Arthrobacter sp. 01T428
GGTGCAGGGGTGGCCACGAGTGAGCAGCCACGGTGTCTGGCTCGAGGTTTACTGGAGCCCATGGCGGATCCGCAGCGGCCGCTGGTAGGCCTAGGGCATAGAGGAGGCCGTCACCCTTGGTGGCGGCCTCCTCTATGCCCTAGGCCAGCTTCTGCAGGAGGCGCTTGGGACTGTAATTTCCACGCTCGAACAACAACTTGGCAGGACATAGTCGTTCAGGCATCCCAAGCCTGGCCTCCGTGCTGGAGGAAGCCACCAAGGCGTCGGCGACCGTGGCGGGGATGCGCAGTTTGATGAGCAGGGCCGGTCGTTCCTGGCCGCCTGCATCCTTGCCCAGGCCCTCATCGGAGGGACCATGGACCAGGCGCACGCCTGGGTGTCCAGCGCCGACTTCTTCTCCCCCCGGGAGGTGCTTATCAAGGCGTCGTCGAAGAACCGCTCCCGGGACGAGAAGGAGAAGGATGAGCGGGACTTCTCCCGCATGGCCGATCAGCTCTTCGGCATGTCGCGCCAGCCCGAAGACACCATGGGCAGTGTCGCTGCCTCCGCGCAGCGCATGGCGTCCGCCCTGACTCACGATCACCTGTTGGGATGGATCCGACCCAACCAGGGGCTGCCGCAGTTCGACCCGGTGAGTCCTGTCCTCCCATGACACCCTCATCGCCCTCTCACAAGGGCTCCAGCCGGGTCGTCACCGGGTTGATGACGGCCTTCATGGAGGCGATCTTCGAAACCGGCGAACGCGTGGCCGAGGCCAACGGAGGCCTCATTGGACTGATTGACGCAGGCATTGTGGCGCTGATCGCCTAGCGGGCCCGGCGGGCTGGACCTCGAAGCACGTCATGTCCAAGCGCCTGGCCCCCCGGTTTATCTTCCTGGCCTTTCTGGTCCCGGATGGATTTCCAGCGGGACAGTGAGAATAGGTGACAGAAATGCATTCGCCGTAGGATCCTCCGTTCTTACCCAGCCATATCCGGCCAAATCGGTTTAAAACCGACGAGAAGGGTATGGTGAGAGCGCCCATTGTTAGACGGACTGGAGGTTTTCTCTGTGGCTGAACCCTGGCTGTCCGCTGACGACGTTGCCTCTCACCTTGGCGTTTCGAAGGACACGATCTATGCGTGGATAGCCGAAAAGGCTATGCCTGCCCATAAACTTGGCCGCCTCTGGAAGTTCCAAGCCAGTGAGGTTGACGAATGGGTCCGTAGGGGCGGGGCGGCGACGGATGACGAAGATACCCGCTGATGGGCGAAACTACCGGGGCACTTTGGATCCGTGGAAGCAGTGGAAATGAATGATAAGCCAGCGCCTCTGTTGTCTGAGTTGCTACGCGTCGGCGCAACGGTCATCGGGCTGTCTGGACAAGAGCCCGTCAAGATCCTCGCCTTCGAGCCGCTCACGGACGACTCGGCAAACGTGGCCTTCCGAACTGAGACAGGGATCGTCGAAAAGATCGTTTTTGCCGATGCACTGAACCACGTTCGTAGCGTCACACCAGGAAACTCGTTCAGCTTCGACGCTGACCCGGCCGCATTCTTGCTGGCCGCAGAAGCCAGGCGTATGCGCTTGGCCTATCTTTTTGACCCATTGGCAGCTCTCGGAACTAGCGATGTCCAGCCCCTGCCGCACCAGCTGCGGGCGGTTTACGGGATCATGCTGGCTAAACAGCCTCTCCGCTACGTGCTCGCAGACGACCCAGGGGCCGGCAAGACGGTCATGGCCGGCCTCCTGATAAAGGAACTACTTCTTCGAGGAGACGCCGCTAACGTCATGGTCGTCTCCCCAGGGTCTCTCGTCGATCAGTGGGATGAAGAGATGCGGGAGAAGTTCGGGCTGGAATTCGAGATGCTCACTAGGGACAAGGTGCTCAACGAGGGCAACCCGTTTGCCCGAGGGGGACTCTGGCTGGCCAGGCTCGACATGCTCGCACGCAACAGCGAAGGCATCCTTGACAAGGCCTGTGAGGTCGACTGGGATCTCATCATCTTCGACGAGGCGCACAAGATGTCAGCCTCCGTGTGGGGCAAAGAGGTCAAGAAGACCAAGCGTTACCAAATGGCGGAAGAAATCGGGAAGCACACGCGAAACCTCCTGCTGATGACGGCAACCCCGCACTCCGGCAAAGAGACGCAATTCCAGCTCTTCATGGCACTCCTCGATTCGGATCGTTTCGAGGGCGTCGCCAGAGAAGGCACCCGCAAGGTCGACGTGTCAGACCTGATGCGGCGCCTGGTGAAAGAGGAACTCCTCACGTTCGAGGGAAAACGCCTGTTCCCGGAGCGGTTCGCTTTCACGGTTCAGTACGAGCTGACAAAGGAAGAACAGGACCTCTACGCCGCGGTCACCGACTACGTGCGTGACGAGATGAACCGTGCAGACGCTATTGAGGGCGACAACCGGCGGCGCACGGCTGTGGGCTTCGCTCTCACCACACTGCAACGTCGGCTTGCTTCATCGCCGGCAGCTATCCACCGGTCGCTCGAACGACGCCGGCGAAGGCTGGAGTCGGAGCTTGACGAAACCAGGCTGCGCTCTGCCCGAATCAGCGACGACGTGGACGTACCGGATTGGGACGACCTGGAGGACCTCACCGACGAGGAACGTGAGGCGCTTGAAGACCGAGCTGTCGCCGGCACTACCGCCTCGCGGACTCCAGAGGAACTCGAAACCGAGATTTCCGTCCTCGACCGGCTGCTTGTCCAATCCGGCAAAGTAAAGGCCTCTCCAACGTATGCGAAATGGAAGGCCTTGCGGGAGACACTTGATGACAGCGACGAGATGCGCGACGACACTGGCGCACGTCGTAAAGTCATTATCTTCACCGAACACAAGGACACCCTTGATGATCTCGTCTCGCGTCTGACTCAACACCTCGGTCGGGACGACGCCGTCATCACCATTCACGGCGGGACAAAACGCGAGGACCGTAAGAAGGCCAAAGAGACCTTCGAGCAAAACGAGCGCTGCCTTTTCCTGATCGCCACCGACGCAGCCGGCGAGGGCATCAATCTCCACAAGAACGCCCACCTACTGATCAACTACGACCTGCCATGGAACCCTAATCGGATCGAGCAGCGGTTTGGACGAGTCCACCGCATCGGTCAGCCCAACACCTGCTTCATGTGGTCGCTCGTCGCAAAGGACACCCGCGAAGGCGATGTGTACGGGCGTCTCCTTGAAAAGCTTGAGGAGCAACGGGCGACCCTGGGCGGACGGGTGTACGACGTCCTTGGACAGCTCTTCCAGGGCACTGCTTTACGTGACCTGATGATTGCAGCCATCAAGGAAGCAAACGCTCCGGAGCGGCAGCGATACCTAACCGAAGTCGTTGACCCCAAAATCTCTGATGGCATCCCCGAGCTGCTGAATGCGAACCAGTTGGTCCCCTCGCAGATGGAAGCAACTGAAGTAGAGGAAATCAGGCGCCAAATGGAACGGGCCGAAGCCGCCCGCCTTCAACCCCACCACGTTGAGGCTTTCTTCCACAAGGCGTTCGCCGACGTAGGTGGATCACTTCGCATGCGCGAGAGCCACCGGTTCGAGATCAAACGCGTTCCTAGCGAGATCACGGAACGCGACCGGGTCACCGGGTACGGCCAGCCTGTTGTGAACTCCTACCACCGAGTGACGTTTGATCCGAAGTACGTCAACGTGGCCGGCAATAACCACGTCGCCACCCTTCTTCATCCCGGACATCCACTGATGTCGGCAACAATGAGTGTCATATCCGACCGGCACCATGACGCATTGCGGCGTGGCGCGATCCTCGTCGACCACTCGGACTTTGGCACTCAGCCCTACGTGGTCAGCCTGCTGGAGCACGACGTTGTTGATGGCAGGCTCGGCCGGGACGGACAACCTCTTGTGATCTCCCGCCGAGCTCAGTACGTCAGGATAGATCCGGACGGGACGATCGCCCCGCTGGATGGTTCGCCTATTCCCAACTTCGAGTCGGCCAACGAGCAGGAACGCTCGCTGGCGGCGAAGATCCTGACTGAGCCGTGGGCGCAGGCATCCGACCTCGATGAGCGTGTCATCAGGCAGGCCTCCGTCACGATCGCACGAAAACACGCAGTCGAGATCACTCAGCAAACGATGGCGCGGGTGGAAAAGACCGAGAGGCTCGTCCGCGACCGCCTTACTCGAGAGATCAACTACTGGGACCAGCGAGCATTCGAGCTGAGTGAACAGGAGCGCGCCGGAAGGAGGACAAGACTACCCGCATCGCAGATGCGCGACCGGGCGGAATCTCTCGCGCGAAGGCTGGACCGCCGGCTCAAAGAGCTGGAGAAAGAACGAAACGTCTCCGTACGTCCGCCACGCGTTACCGGCGCCTGCCTTGTTGTTACCCAGGGATGGCTGGATTCGCAGGAAGACCCGGAGGCAGCTGACGCGCGCGCCAAGGAAACCACGCGCGTCGAGCGTTTAGCAGTCGACGCGGTGCTCCGCGTTGAGCGTGCACTCGGTCACCGCCCCACGGAGATGCATCACAACAACCCGGGATACGACATTCAATCCGAAACAGGCCGCGGTCTCGACTTCATCGAGGTGAAAGGCAGAGTCCTGGGAGGAAAAACCTTCATTCTAACCCGCCAAGAGGCCGTCACCGCGCTGAACAAGGGTGATCATTCGGTGCTAGCGCTGGTGCAGGTCAGCGCCGACGATGCAACCGCAGTGAGATACCTTCGCCACCCGATTGACCAACCTATAGACCCTCGCGCTGCCCGCGTTGAGTTTGACTGGGAACCGTTCTGGAACCAAGCAACAGAGATGAGCCAAGAGTGACCGAGACCAGCCGCAAGAAGAAGTTGATTGAGGTTGCCCTCCCGCTCGACGAAATCAACGCTGCGTGTAAGGCCGACAAGGATCGCAAGTCTGGAACTATAAGAAACCTACACAAGTGGTTCGCCCCAATGCCGCTTCCTGCATGGCGAGCTCTCTTGTTCGCGGCCCTGATTGACGACCCCGAAGAAGACAACCAGCGCGTCTATCTCCTTGACGTCATCAAGCGTCTCGTCGCGAACGGCGCCAATCTGCCGGACGAGGCTGATATTGAAGAGGCCAGGGAATTGCTTGCGCGTCAGTATCCCGATGGGGTTCCCTCAGTCCTCGACCCCTTCTGCGGCGGTGGCTCAACCTTGGTCGAGGCCCAACGGCTCGGCCTCCCCTCTGTTGGATCTGACCTCAATCCTGTTCCCGTCTTGGTCACCAGAACTCTGACCGACGTGCTTCCGAAAATGTGGGGCCATCAACCCATCCACCATGAAGTCGGCGACTTGGAATCCAGCGGTGCTCTGTTCAAATCGAGTACGAAGAAATTCGAGGGCTACGAAGGGCTCGCAGTTGACCTTCTCCACTATGCAAATTTGGTAAGGGAAGCCGCCGAAAGAGACCTTGCTCGGCACTACCCGCATGAGGCTGACGAGAAGCCCATCGCATGGCTGTGGGCACGCACCGCAAAATGCACGAACCCAGCGTGCGGGATCGAGACTGTCCTTTCCACCTCCTGGTGGCTCTCCAAGCAGAAGGGCTCGATGGCTTGGATTCAGCCTAAAGTCGTTGATGGTCACGTTCAGCTCGAAGTCGTTGCATCAGGGATGCAGGGAGGGCCCCCAGATGCGCCAAAGGTAGGACGGGGAGCAAATTTCGCGTGCCTGGCGTGCGGAAGTATCGTCGATGAGGCTGCCTTGATGTCTCAAGGAAACAGAGGGGAACTGGGTTTGCGGATGACCGCCGTGGTGGCGGAATCGGGCAAGCGTCGCGTTTACCGCCAGCCAACTCAGTCCGAGATCGAGGCGGCCGAGAATGTATCCGAGGTTGAGGATCTCCCAGAAATCCCGCTCCCCGACATTCCGAGGTGGTTCTCAGGCCCAAGGTTTGGGTTAAAAAATCAGACTGATCTATATACGAAAAGACAGTTGCTTGCGCTTTCTACATTTGCTGACCTGGTTGCTGATGTCCACGACCAGGTGAGCGCTGATGGGGGATCGAAGGAATTGGCGACTGCAGTCGCGACGCTGCTTGGCCTCGCGGTCGGGAAGATGGCGCAATACGGCTCCAGCCAGGCGATGATCACGCCCTTCCCGACTTCTACGACTCGCTTCAATAGCGGCTTCGGGCGAAATGACCTCCCGATGACATGGGACTTCTTCGAGCAGAACTTCTTCGGCTCGGTCGGCGGCAACTGGAACCAACTTGTTCGTACTGTCGTAGCGGCCATTCAGTATGCTCCGCATGGCTCCGGCCACTCAGTTCGCAAAGACGCCCGAACGATCGCACTGGAGACGCCTGGACTCGTGGCAACGGATCCGCCCTACTTCGACGCCATCGGGTACGCGGATCTTTCAGACTACTTTTACCTGTGGCATCGGCGAGCACTGCGGAGGGTTCACGCAGATCTCTACACGACGTTGGCGGCACCGAAGGCGGGGGAACTCACCGCGGTTCCGGCCCACCATGAAAACAGCGCCGCCCGTGCGCGTGAATACTTCATCGATGGTTTCACGGAAACGTTCAAGAACCTTCAAGAATCGTTGGCGGCTGATTTGCCCATGCTTGTCGTCTATGCGTCGAAGGAGCAAAAAGGCGGTCTCGACGAGGAGACACGTTGGTCCTCGATCTTAACGGCCATGGTCGCCGCCGATCTTGAGATCACTGGTACGTGGCCAATCCACGGCACAGGCAGCACCCGGATGATCGGCATGGGCACCAACGCGCTTGCCACGTACATCGCTATGGTCTGCCGACCTCGTCCGAAGAGTGCTGGCACTTGCAGTCTCACGGATTTCAACCGAGCTCTTCGCCGGGAGTTGGCACCCGCGATTCGCGACTTGCAGGCGGCATCGATCCTCCCTGTTGACCTCGCTCAAGCCGCCATGGGGCCAGGTATGAGAATCTACTCTCGCTATCGTGCGGTACTCAATCAGTCCGGTGAGCCTGTGCACGTGGATCAAGCACTGCGCTTGATCAACTCTGCGATGGGCGAGGTGCTCGACGAGCAAGAGGGCGAACTTGACGCCGAGTCTCGCTTCGCCGTGCGCTGGTGGGCCTCTTACGGATGGGAGCCCGCCGACTTCGGCGAAGCCGACAAGGTCGTGCGTCCGCTCGGGATTTCGGTTGACGACGTGAAGAGGGCGCAAGTTGCTAAGGCAGTTGGAAATAAAGTCCAGCTGCGCGGGCGCGGCGACCTCGATCGTTCTTGGGGCCCATCGAAGGATGTTCGCCCGACGGCTTGGGAGGCGGTCCACCACCTCGCCGATCGGCTAATCGACGGGGGTGGTGAACTGGAAGCAGCGCACCTGATGTCTGTCCTAAATGGACTTCAGGACTCCGCGATGGCACTTGCTTACCGCCTTCATGACATCGCTGCCAAGAAGGGCCGTACTGCCGATCAAGAGCGCTACAACGCGCTAATCAGCTCATGGATCGAACTTGTGCGTCTGAGCGCTGGTCTGCAATCTGAAGAAAGGATGTTCTGAACGATGTCATCGTTGACAAACAAAGAACGGGTAGGTCGCATTCTCGATCTCGTGGCCGAGGGCCTGGGTCCCTGGATGGCGACGCATCTACGGGCGAAGTACAGTGACGACTGGACAACCGAAGTCGGGCGAACTGCGGGTCTGACGGGGCGAGACTCTACGCCTAACCAATCCGACCCTGCCTATCTGTTCTGGCTTATCGACAAGCAATGGCATTCAGTGTTCAAGGAGCACCTCTCCTACGAGGACAAGCGTGCGGTCTCTGCACTCTGGGATGCTCGAAAAGAATGGGCTCACGGCGAGCGAATCTCGTCTGAGCGCACAGAGCGCGTGCTAATGGATGGCGAACACGTTCTGCGTTCCATTGGCGCGGTGCAGCAGGCAGACATGGCTGACGAGATGCGGCGTGAGTTTCGTAGGCTCATGTTCGAGGATGATCAAAAGCGTCTCCAGCGGGCACAGGAGAAGGTGTTGTCAGTCCAAGTCGACTCCACCGGTCTTCCGGCATGGCGCGATGTGGTTGAGCCTCACGACGATGTTGCCCGTGGCACATTCGAGTTGGCGCAGTTTGCTGCTGACCTGCGGCAGGTACACCAAGGCGTCGCCGGCCCGGAGTATGGGGACCCCGCAGAGTTCTTCGGGCGTACCTACTTCACACGTGGCCTTCGCTACCTACTGGAGCAAGCGGTCAAAAGACTTAGCGGGGCCGGTGGAGAGCCCGTCATCGACCTGATGACCACGTTCGGTGGCGGAAAGACTCACTCCCTTTTGGCGGTGTACCACGCGGCAGCCGGCATTCAGGCGGAAAAGCTCCCAGGGATGCGAGAGATGCTCGATAGCTTCGGGATCGCAGAGTTGCCTGTCAAGGTTAACCGTGCGGTACTCGTCGGAAATGACCTTTCCGTGCTCGGATCGGAGAAGGCGGACGGAACGAACGTCAATACGATGTGGGGCGAGCTCGCGTACCAGCTTGGGGGCCGCGAGGGATACGAATTGCTGGCCAGATACGACCAGGAATCGGTTCCCCCAACAACGACTGACCTCGCGTCACTTCTGGCGAAGTACGGTCCGTGCATTGTGCTGGTCGACGAGTGGGTCGCCTATCTACGCCAGCTCTGGTCCTTGGAGAAGGCGACGCCCGCAGGAACTTTCGACGCCCACATGACATTTGTCCAGTCACTGACCGAGGCGGTCAAGGCGGTCCCGAACGCGCTGCTCGTCGTCTCGCTGCCGGCCTCTGACGTGGTGCGAGACATAACGGGCGCCGAGGTTCCGATCGAGAACGAGCATGAGATCGGCGGAACGGCGGGGCTTGAGGCGCTGCGAAGCCTGCGTTCGGTGATCCATCGGGTGGAGTCTCCGTGGCAGCCGGCGACTGTCGAGGAGTCATTCGAGATCGTGCGCCGCCGCGTCTTTAAACCGTTTGGGCGCGAGCAGGATGCGGCACGCGACCTTGTGGTGCAGAAGTTTACGGACCACTACATGCGCTACGCATCCGAAGTACCTAGCGAAGTAATGCAGCCCGGTTACCGTTCATCGATTCGCACTGCTTACCCTATTCATCCTGAATTGTTTGATCGGCTGTACAAGGACTGGTCGACGCTGGAGCGCTTCCAGCGCACGCGTGGTGTGCTGAGACTGATGGCAACGGTGGTTTACGCGCTGTGGATCAGCGGCGACCGCTCGCCAATGATCCTGCCTGCATCCGTCCCCCTCGACAACGCCAAGGTTTTCGACGAGCTCGCGAACCATCTCGACGACGCATGGAAGCCAATCGTTGACGCCGACGTCGCGGGCGAGACCTCGACTGCGAACGTCGTTGACAGCGAGATCAAGATCCTGGGCAGGTCGATGGCAACCAAACGGGCTGCACGCTGCGTCTTCCTTGGGACGGCGCCGCTCGCTAACCTCCGGCAGCGCGACGGGAGCGCTGCGACCATTCGAGGGATCGAACAGAAACGCGTTGTTCTCGGGTCTACCTACCCTGGTGATAACCCAGCTCACGTGACCGATGGTCTTCGGCGCCTGGGCGATCTGGGTAAGTATATGAACCGCGATCAGGATCGCTACTGGCTCTCTTTGCAGCAGACAGTGGCTCAAATCGTGCAGGAGCGCGCCGACTCATATCACGACGATCAGGTCTTCGACGAGCTTGCGACGGCTGTCCGGCAGGAGACGGACAAAGGTCTCTTTGATCGAGTCCACCGGTTTCCCCACGGAAGCATTGATGTAGAGGACGATCCTGGCATCGGCCTGGTGATTTTCGGTCCTGACCGAGCGTTTTCGAAACGGGGCAAGTCCGTTGCCGAGGATGCTGCCATTGAATTCCTCAACAAGCGAGGATCGAACGCCCGGATACACAAGAACAGCCTTGTCTTCCTTGCCCCAGAGGTTGATCGCATCGATGTATTGCTCAACGCAGTGCGACAGCGTATGGGATGGGAATACATCCTCGGTAATCGAGACTCGCTTAACCTCGATCAGCACAACATCAAGGTCGCTGAATCGCGGGTCTCGCAGGCCAAGCAGACGGTCGGGGACGCGATCCGCGAGGCGTATCGTTGGATCCTCGTCCCGATGCAGGAGCCCGGTTCGTCAGAAATCGATCTTGAGCCGATCCTGATGAACGGCACCGGCACGCTCGCCGAACGCGTGACGAAGAAGGCAGATGCGGGAGAGTTCGTCGTTAGATCTTTCTCTCCGTCGCTGCTCCGCATGCAGATCAACAGGCTCAACCTCTGGAAGGACAGACCCTATGTTCCGGTGGATGTACTGGGCGGCTACTTTAGCCAGTACGTCTACATGCCGAAGGTCGTTCATCCCAAGGCCGTGACCGATGCAGTCTGGCGGCTGGATGAGGTTCTGGCGATCGAGATGGACGGGTTCGCATACGCCGACGCCTATGAGGACGGCCGATTCGTGGGTTTGACTGTTGCTGCACCCGCAGCTGTCCGGCAGGGCGGCCTCATCGTCGATCCTACGGTTGCTATGGAACAGATCACCAGGGACTCAGAGACGAAGGAACAGAGCGACCAAAAGACAGGCGACAAGGAGGAAACTGCAAACGAAGAAGGTATCGATGGCCAAACTTCGGGTCGCAGTGGCACCACAACTGGTGGCGTCGCGACGGCCGATAAGACACCTTCACGCTTCCACGCGACGAAAGAGGTCACAACCAATCGGTTGGTCCGAGACGTTGGACAGATCTACGAAGAGATCGTGTCCCATTTCGTCACAAGTAAGGTGAGTGTTCGCGTCTCGATCGACATCGAGTCTGACGAGCTGCAAAAGCTGACCGACGACCAACGAACTGCCATCCGAGAGAATCTCAAGACACTCGGGTTTAACGACGATGATTGGTCAATGGACTGAACGAGAGGACTAAATCGAGTCTGACGGGCAGCGTCTCGACGCCAAACGTATGCGGCCAGGGAGTCCTTCGCCCGCTGGGTGGCGGTGACGCTGGTGGTGTCCTGGTCGCGGAACTTGGCCGGGATCGTGGTCTGATCGGTTGCGGGCACCTTGTAGCGTTCCCGGAACATCTGGATCTCGGCGGCCGTGTGCGCCAGCGTTGGGCACCTTCCGGGTCGGCCGGCACGGGACCCAGGCCCTTCGCCCAGGCCGGCAAGATCCACCTAGCTCGATGACCAGACGGGATCCTGGCATCGTACTGCTTGAGACTGTCGAGGATGCAGCAGGCGCCCCACTTCGTCTAGTTTGCGGCTCGCAACAGGCGTCGCAGGTATTCGATGGCGCTTCGTTCGCCTCGACCCTGCCTGATCCGCATGTAGCGGTCGAGAACTTCCACAGCCGCAGTATCGGGAAGGTTGCCCACGAACGTTTCCACTACTTCCTGCGGCAATTCGGGCATCGCCAGTTGGAATATTGCGGGCAGTTGTTCGCGGAGCCCGGCGCCTGCGAGTCTGAGTGCGAGTCGTTCCGCCGCAGGCATTGCCCGGGCCTTCGCAAAAGCATCCCTATAGTCTTCGTACCCCCTGGAAATATCCAAGTGCGTGGGAATCGGTTCAACGTCGCTGCTGCCTGTGATGAGCGTCGGAAGGGCGACAGTCCTGACCCAGGATTCCAGTTCGCGCAGCTCGTGGGTGAGTACGACCCATTTTCTAGTATGTGGCCGGCGGATGCCGACCATAGGCCAGATATCCATGGGAACATGCACTCCGGCCGGGACGGACGCCAGAACGTCCCCTGTCCTTAGCGGCTTGTCATCCGGGTACTCCTCGCAGATTGTCAGTCCCGGGACAACGTAGTCAGGGATGACTCTGCCCAACCGCAGGGCATATTCTGCCGGTTTCCGGTGCTTGGACAGATTGGAATGCTCAGCAAGAACCCTAAGAGGATGGTTCTCATCGGCTTCTGTCTCAAATGGCGGCTGGAGCTGTGCGATCCGCTGTCCCAGGACGCCGTCAGCGTGGAGAACCGGCAAGGACCCGCGTCGTTTGTGGTGGAGCCAGGAAGAAAGCCCCTGCTTGTTTTTCGGGACCGGCATTTCAATAGCTTGTGCTTCCGCTCGCTCCAGAGGCCTCCCCATGAGGTGCTCAACTTCTGCAGACAGGGCGTGCTCAAGGGCCGAGCGCAGCTGGTTGACGGCATCGGCCGCATGCCTCGGTACAGACTGAGGGATTGGCGCCAGAGAACCAACGAGAACGTCTTCACGGCCGTCCCGGATACGGTTAGCCACACCGAGGGGCCCGGCCATCACATAATCGAAAATGACGGTACACGCGTTCTCAACGGCGGCGTCGGTGTGGGCAAGTGTGTACAGCAAGTGCTGCTGGTGCTGCGGGAGCCAATCGTTCACTTGAAGGTTTTCGGGCATCGGCCCTATTCCTCGTACTGGCGGCTGATGAAGCCGGACATGCCTGGCACCGTGAAGCGGACGGCACCATGGTCCGGGGCGTAGATGAGCCCCTTGGAAATGAGGTTTGATCGAGCCACAGTAAGTTGGCTCGCTGCCCGGTTGAGCCGCGATGCCACGTGAGCTGTGGATGAGGCTTCGTCGTGGTCCTCGGCCATGGCACGGAGATATTGGCGCTCCGCTGGTGTCGCCCGTTGCCAGCGTGACCTGAAGAATCCTGCATCGAGATGTTCTGTGCCGATTTCGATGGCCAGCCTCGCGTCATCGAGGTTGACTGTTTTGCTGGAGGACACGTCCCAGGCGGCCTTGCCGTAGGCCTGGAGGAAGAAGGGGTAGCCGTCTGCTGCCGTGACGAGGGCGCGGAGGGCGTCGGCGTCAAGGCGGGCGCCGAGCTTGTTCATGGGGAGGCTGATTGCGTCTGCTGCCGAAGTGTGGTCGAGCGCTCCGATGGTGCGGTAGTCAAAGAGCCGCTCGGAGTACGATCTGGTTGCGCTTAGCTTTCCGGGCAGGTTGGGCAGGCCAGCTCCGATGATGAAGAACGGCCAGCCCTTTTGTCCGGCGAGGTGCTGGACCGAGATCAATGCCCCCAGCAGTTCGTCGTCGAGGTCCTGCATTTCGTCGATGAAGATCCCGAAGCCAGCTTTGCTCTTGCCCATGGCGGTTGCGAGGTCTTCGACGAGCTCCTCGAGATCGATGTCGAGGTTCCCGGAGTCCGCCCGTCCTGCCGTGGTGCCGAGCGTGGCCGAGACCCCTGTGAAGCCGAGGGTGACGTTGAAGGACCCGATGCTGCCCAGGACGTCCTTCACATATCCCCACGCGGACTTGGCCCGTAGCCGTCTGGCTCCGGCTTCGATGGCCCTTGCCAGTTTCTGCCGTGTTGCTTTCCGGCCTTCCGGGGAGGGCTGTGCTTCGATCTGGACGACAAACCAGTCATGCCGCTCTGCCTGGGCGGCGAAGTTGTTCAATAGGACGGTCTTGCCGACGCCCCGGAGTCCGGAGAGCAGCATTCCGCGTTCGGCTGCTTGCCTCTTCGTTCTGACGATCAGCCGATCGAAGGCTTCTATTTCTGCTTCGCGTCCCTCAAGCGCAGGGGGCTTGAGGCCTGAGCCAGGGACAAAAGGGTTCATGTCGGAGTCCACGAAACCAGTCTATAGAAGAATATGAGGCGATATAAGGAATCTCTTATATCGATGAATATTTCTTTATGGATGAGGCCGGGCGGCTTCCGTCCGGGAAGGATCTCGCCACTCAACGGTCTGCGGACACCGGACCATGCCACGCAATGAGAGCCCGGCGACCGCCCGATAGGGTGGTTGCACCCGCTAGACACGAAACGACGAAGGGTCACACACAATGGCAAGTACCAAAGAAGCTGCGGCCAAAATTTTTGAGGGATTCGAACGATCGAACGGCACCTTCCGTGACGACCGGCTAGTGGATGAAGACACCATTGCAAGCCACAGGCAACTGACCGGCTCCGACCGTCAGCAATCAGACAACGTTGATCGGGCTGTTTCTCAGCTGATAGCGGCCATTGGGTCGGACATCGAGCACTCCGTGATCGTCAATGCTCCAAATCCTGACCGGTCCTCCCGCAGCTATCATTTCGCCGTGTTCAGCCCGGAGCTCCTGGGCTACGTCGAATTCACGAGCGCCGGCGAAGATCCCAAGATTCTGGTGCGAACTGTACCGCGTAGCTCCATCACCGAGATCGAGATCCGTTCAGCGAAGGACTATCGGAGTGACGAGGACGGTTCCCTCGTATTCGTGGTGAACTACGCCAGTGGGATAACCCTTGATATTCGAGAACGGGACAACGACGGGAAGGATGTGTCCGTGACAAAGACCTGGCTGCAGGAGCTGTTGGAGAGCCTGCGCAGGGATCTGGCTTCCGTCTAGGACCTCGATTGGAAAAGAGAGCGCCTTTGCAAAGACCGGGAACTTGCGTGCTACCCACACCCCCTTTAGCGCTTCAAGTTGAGAAGATTCCCATAACGCGAGTTGGACACAGCCAATAAGTAAACCGGGAGCCTGCCGGGGCGTCGTTGTTCAGCGCGCTTAGTAGTGCGCGAAACTGTGAGCATGGCATTCAAGACACGAAAGACTTTGAGTGAAGCCCCGTCAGACCCCGAACAGTTATTCAAGAGAATCAGGACCACAAGTTCGCCCCAGGATCTTTGGCCTCATCAGGAACAGATCCTCAAGGCCTGGCATACCGGTCATTCAAAGAACCTTGACGTCGCCATCGAGTTGCCCACGGGCGCCGGGAAGACCTTGATTGGAGGGGTCATCGGTGAGTACCAGCGACAGGTAAATAAGAAGCGGGTAGTCTACCTGTGCCCAACAAAGCAGCTCGCGCGGCAATGCCAAGCGCGCCTGGAAAGCTACGGGATCCCCGCGGTACTGCTGATCGGGCGAGTTCCCGAGTGGAATCCGGCGGATAGAACCCGGTACACGTACGGGGAAGCGATCGCCGTCTCCGTGTATTCCCATGTCTTCAACAGCAATCCTGCCCTCGACGATTCGGAATACCTGATCCTCGATGACGCCCACGCTGCCGAGGGGTACGTTTCGAAACCTTGGTCACTCGTGCTCGATCGAAAAACATCGGCATATTCGGAGGTCCTGGCTGCCCTGAGCGACGCGTTCGATCCGCTGGTTGTGAGCCGGCTCCAACAAGAGACCCCGGCAGGGCAATTCGCATCGGATGTCTATCTCGCCTCTCCGCTCGGCGTAACCGCTGCGGCCGCCGAACTGGAGAGAATCCTCTCCACCCAATCGGCCGAGGACATTACTTCGGACTCTGTGCATGCCCTTCGCTTCATCGCGGGTCATTTGGGTCATTGCTTGGTATACGCGTCATATCGGCAGATCCAGATACGCCCTTTCATTCCTCCAACCCACTCCCACAAAGCTTTTGAGGGCCCGCAGCAGCGGCTGTACATGAGCGCCACACTGGGCGAAGGCGGCGAACTCGAAAGAAGCTTTGGCCGGCAAAGGATTTCAAGAATCCCTTCGCCGAAAGAATGGGAAACCAAAGGCACAGGTCACCGCTTTTTCATGTTCCCGGAGCTCACGACGGATCTGTCAAGAGAGGAAACGCGGACACCTGCTTGGGTCTCCGGACTCATCAAACAGGCGGGTAGAGCTATTGTTCTTACTCCTGATACCCGGAGCGCTGAAGCCTTTAAGGAATGGCTTGGCAAGGATCACCGCTTTTTCCACGCGACTGACATCGAAGACGACCTGTCCGTTTTCACCCAAGCATCTGACGCGGTGCTAGTTCTGACGAATCGCTATGACGGGATCGACCTGCCAGACGACGACTGCCGGCTTGTAATCGTATACGGACTGCCAGCGCGGGGCGATGCTCAGGAGAGGTTTCTTGCAGGAGCACTGGGTGCAATGGATGTACTCCAAGAACGTATTCGCGCGCGTATCGTCCAAGGAGCTGGGCGGGCAACCCGAAACTCTGAAGACTATGCCGGCGTCATCATGCTCGGTAACGACTTAAGCTCGTTCTGCACCCGGAAAGATGTCCTCAATGCAATGAGGCCCGAGGTAAACGCTGAGGTTTCTTTCGGCCTGGAGAACAGCTTGGGGACCGAGTCGACCGAGATGACCGAGAACTTCCAGGCCTTTCTCGCCCAAAGCGAGGAATGGGAAGCAGTTGAAAAAGATTTGGCAGAGCGACGGTCGGAGGCTGAGCGCGCGTATCCTCCCGGCACTCAAGAACTCAGTGCAGCCGCAGGTTATGAAGTCGCCGCCTACCACGCACTTTGGCATGGGGAGCTTGACCGGGTGCTCGATCACACCCGCCGGGTAATTGACCGTCTCACGGGAGGAAGAGCCCCTCAACGCTACGCTGCCCTGTGGAACTACTTAGCCGCTTGTTGGGCCCTCATCCATCTAGAACATGGAGGAGACGAAACGCTAAGAGAGTCGAGCAGAGCATACTTCCTCGCGGCTCGATCCTCGGGCCGCGGAACGATGTGGCTCTCTCATATGGCAGCACCCTCAGAAAGAAACAGATTTCATGCGCCGACTGCGAACGAAGTCGATCCACTTGACGCTGAAGCCGCGCGTCAAATTGTTGAATTTTTGCCGAAGCTTGGGAAGGCAAGGTCCTTTGACGATGATGTCTCCCGTATGAGGGCACAATTGCTGGCCACCGAGGCCCCGCCCTACGAGGAGGCACTTGTTTTCCTTGGCTCACTCCTGGGTGCGACAAGTTCAGGAAACAACGGCGCGTCGGCCGCACCGGATGCGAGTTGGGTTTTCGATAATCTGGCTTGGGTTGGATGGGAGGCCAAAAGCAACGCTGATCCAGCTGGAGAGCTCGGTGCCGGGGACGTGCGGCAGGCTGGATCTCACCTTCGTTATATTCGCACCGAGCGAGGTGAGGCAATTCCCAGCCAATCGCTGACCTTCCTGATGACTCCCCAGGAACGCGTTCACCCTGCATCAATGGCCGTGGCTGAGGATCATGTTTTTCTAGTTAGGCCAAAGCAGGTGCTCGAGTTGTTTGATGCCGCTGTCACTGCGTGGCGGAAGATCCGCTCTCGAGGGGTACACGTTGTGGGTGAGGATGATGTCATAGCTGCTCTGGCAGAAGCCAAGGTTCTGCCGTCCGCATGGATTGTCCGGCTTGCCACCGAGCCTGTAGGGCATTGAAGTCATCCCGAATGTGTGATGCCGAGGGACCGACAAAACTCAACCGCCGAGAATGGTTGCCTGAGGTGCGCCCGCACCCAAGATCAGGACCTCATTGCCGCCTTGGATTGGACGGAGCGCGCCGATGACAGAATCCAGGAAGGCATTGGGACCGACGTTGGCTAATTCGGACGCTGGGGAAGGTTTTCTTGTTCTGCTTGGCGCCGGGGCTTCCGCGGATGCCGGACTACCGATGGCCAATTCTTTGACCGACTGTGCGCTGAAGGCCGCAGCATCCTATGAAGATGAAGGACGGAGCGCGAGAGCGCTCAATTACGTAGTAGCCGCCATGCAGTTGTGGGACGTGCGGTTTGGGCGGGCGCTGTCAGACGGTATTGGCATTGAGCGCCTGGTAAGCGCAGTAGAGCTGTTGGCCAATCGCTCCAGCTTGGAGGTGGCTCCGTTTATTTACTCGTGGGACGGATCAGTCGCAGGGCAAGAAGAATCGGCCGCCTACGTCGACGATTACAACGCCCAGCGCTTCTTTGAAGCACTTCAAACGCCGCTTGACACGAG
Source organism: Arthrobacter sp. 01T428 (assembly GCF_056398685.1). NCBI lineage: Bacteria > Bacillati > Actinomycetota > Actinomycetes > Micrococcales > Micrococcaceae > Arthrobacter > Arthrobacter sp. 01T428. The sequence goes on from NZ_JBFTPW010000034.1 coordinate 17,584, forward strand.
AGGTTGGAGCGGACAGCGCGGATTTCAGTTTTCCATTCAAAGGGAGGCGATGCAGAAGGTCTTCTGGCAGCTCACTCACAAGCGGCAGCACAACACCTTCGAGTTACTTCACGCCTGGTTGGTTAGGCAAGTCGTCCAAGACCTGAGTATTCAAGATCCTGAGGCCATCGAATATTTTGTTCCGCTTGTCAGGAGCATCGCCGAATCGCCCAACGCATCGATAGCCACCTTGAACTACGACCTATGCGTCGAGCTGGCCCTCGAGAAAGCTTCTTTGCCAACCAATCGCTATGTTGCCCACTGGGCAGACCGCGGATCTTTGGATACGCCTTCGGAGGGTGATGTGAACCTCCTAAAGCTGCACGGTTCTATTGACTGGCTAATGACCCCCGAGGAAGACTTCGTCGCTGGAACTACCCCCGAGGGCTATTCAGATTGGAAGCCTGCCCTAATCTACGGGCAGCGAGAAAAGCTTCGAGTTGGCGGACCGTTCCTCCAGCTGTTCGAGAAGTTCAGGGCGAACCTAGTTCAAACAAACAGGCTCATAGTCGTTGGATACTCGTTTTCAGATGCACATATCAACACAGTCATTAGGCGATGGCTTAGAACCAATGCGCGCGCCCGACTGCTGATCTGCGACCCGTTCTTTCCGGAGGTGTCCCCTTCGTCCTTCAGCGGGAATGAACCGGAACGGGTCTTGTTGTGGCGGAAATATGGGCCAGAGCCATCTGTGAATCCGTTGTACCCAACTACCGCGAATTCGGCAGTAACTGTCCCCAAGCTTGCCATCTCCCGTAGTCCCGCTGACGATTTTTTCTCAGAACTGGCGGCCCAAGGGGTTGATAACCTCTTCGCGAAGGCTGGTCTCTAGCGGCTCATGCCCTTCTGCAGGGGATCAGGATTGCCGGCCTCGGCTGCGTCCGTCCTCTCGGGGGGCGGCATCCATGGGTCCGTCTGGCTTGCGCTTGGGCTTTTGCTCGGCGCGGCGGCGGGCTTCTTGCTGGTCGAGGAGCTTGTTCAGCGCGGCCAGGGAGTCCTTCGCCCGCTGGGAAGCGGTGACGCTGGTGGCGTCCTGCCCGTTGTTCTTGCGGTCACGGTCGGAGGTCTTCTGCGCCTGGGGCTGCGGGGCGTGGGTTTGCTCGGCGCGGGCGACTGCTTGCTGTGCGGCCATGGTCAGGTCCTCTCCTCGTGCAGCGGATGCGTGCTGGCCGCGGGCCAGGCTGACGGAGCGCTCGTGCAACTGCTTGCCGGTGTCCTGTTCACGGAACTTGGCCGGGATCGGGGTCTGGTCAGTTGCGGGCACCTTGTAGCGTTCCCGGAACATCTGAATCTCCGCGGCGGCGTCGCGCCAGCGTCGGGCACGTTCCGGGTCGGCCGGCACTGGGCCCAGGCCCTTCGCCCAAGCCGGTGGCTGGGCGGCGAGCACGTGGCCGGCTTCCTCGAAGCGTTCGGCCATTACGGCGCGGCGTTCGGCCAGTTCTGCCCGCCAGTTCGCAGGTGTGAGCTCGTCCGTGGAGGCCCGGTGCGGCGCCACCCACTCGGGAAGCTTGTCCGCGGGGGTTTGGGAGGCCTTGACTGGGTCGGGCACTAGCTGGCGGCGGCGCAGCTCGTCGCGGATAGCTGCGGCGATCTCGTGGGACTGCCGGTGACGGTCGACGTGGCCGGCACCTGCGGCCTTGCGGTTCGCCTGGCCGCGTTCAGCCAGCTCCATGACGTCCTGGGCTGGGTCGAGGGTTTTGCGGTGCTTCAATTCGGCCTGGAGGGTGCGGGTCTCCCAGGCGAGCTTGCGGGCGTCTTTGGCCGACGCCTCGACGCCGAGGCCTTCACGCTGCACGGCTGTGAGCAGCGTGGCGTCAGTGCGGGCCAGCGTGCGGTTGGCCCGGATGCATTGTTCGATGGCGGCCTCGGTCAGGTGCCCGAACGGGCGATTCGTCCAGTGCTCCGCCGGCCACGGCCCGTTCTTGGCGGCGATGGCCTCCGTCCGGTGTGCCAAGGCTTTGGCCTCGCGGTCCTCGGCAACCTTGAGCGCCTCGTACAGGCTCTCCTCGGACTGTGCCGCGAGGGAGGCGTGCTTCGGGGTGGCGTGTTCGGGGGCCGTGGCGATGAGCCCTTCGATTCGCCAAGCGAGCACGGCGGCGGCGTCCTCGGCCCCGCCGAGCGGACGCATGTTCACGGCCTCCACCAGCAACGCCCGGGCGTCGAAGCCTTGGGCTTCGGCATGGGCCAGATGCGTGGCCACGGCTCCCCAGGCGTCGGCCGCGGTGAAGACCGTGGCGGTGTTCCCGAGGGCCTGGTGCGCCATGCCCTTGAAGCGCAGTTCGTCGGCCTGTTCGGTGACGTGGACGTATTCGGCTGCGAGCTGCATGGTGGAGTCGATGCGCTCATGCTCGGCGGCCATGACCTGGTGGACGCTCTTCTCGACGCCCTCGTTCCCGGCGATCCGGGAGAGGACGTCGTCCATGGTTTCGCCGGCCTCGAGCTGCACGTACAGCTCGTTGGAGACCTCGCCGCGGGTCATGGCCACGTACACCAGGTTGCGGGCGGTGGAGCCGGAGACGATGGGGATCCCGGCCATGACGGTCATGCCCTGGGCGCGGTGCACCGTGTAGCTGTAGCCCAGGTGCACGTTCTTCTCGATATAGGACCCGGGCAGGGTGGTGCGCTTGCCGTCGCCCTGGTGGCGGACGGTCATGGACCCGTCCGTGTTGATCTTTTCCACGGTCCACAGGTCACCGTTGTGGACGCGGCGGCGGCCGGACTTGGTCTCGATCCAGTCGTTCTGCCGGGTGACGATGGTGTCACCGGACCAGGCCTTGGACCCGTCGCGCAGGGTGCGAGAGCGGGTAGTCATGTCGATCTCTCCGAAGATCTCCAGTGCCGCCTGGGCGCGTTCGGAGAGACGCTGGGCTTGTTCGTTGGTGGCGGCCATGATGACGGCCGCGGTGCCCTTTTGGTGTGCTTCCTGCCACTTCCGGAAGGCCAGGGCCTCGACCATGGCCGCGTCGCCGGCCTTCACCCGTCCATGGTCCTTGTACCAGGTGAACGGGTCCGCTTCGCCCTCGGCGCGGCGTCGCAGCCCGAGGGATGCAGCGGCCTCGTCGGGGTTCTTGAAGCGGTGGATCTCGTCCAGCTCGACGGCTCCGAGTTCGGCGGCGAGCATGCCGAACGCACCACCTGCCGAGACTGCCCCGATCTGAGCGTCATCACCGACCAGGGCGATGCGGGCGCCTGCGGTTTCGACGCGTTCCACGACGTCGGCCAGCAGCTTCGTCCCGCACATGCCGGCCTCGTCCAGGATGACCAGATCCTCCGGGCCGATCTTCCCGGCACCGAGGGCGAAGCTGTCGGCGGTCATGCCCTTGATACCGAGTTTGTCCCCCAACAGGGTCGCGGCCACGGCCTGCGGTGCAAGCGCCAGGACGTTGCCGCCGCACCGCGTGATGACGTCCCGGACGACTTCCATGGTCGTGGACTTGCCGGTTCCGGCAGGTCCGAAGCCAACGCTGATGAGCTTGTCCGAGGTGGCGAACTCGAACGCCATTCCCATCTGGGCCGAGCTTAGCTGGAACACTTCCCTGGCTGCGACGAGGGTGTTCCGTTCGTCGATGACGGCGTGGAAAACATCGGCGGTGGCCACGGGGATGACCTCCCGGGTTCCGGCGCGAAGCAGGTAGTTTTCGGCCCGGATCATGCCCTCCGAGGCGTACAGCACGGATCCCTTGTGCTCGAAGACGCTGGAGCCGTCGGCCCGGGTCAGGGGCTCGAACGTGGCATGGACCCGTTCCGGGGTGACGCGCTGTGCCTCGTGCTCCACGACGTGGGCGATGATCTCCCGGACGGTGGCATCAGCGACGTGTCCGTGACCGACGCTGTACTCCTTGGCCCACCGCTGGGCTTCGGCCTCAAGGTGGTTCAGGGCCCAGACGGCACGGGTCGCTTCGACCTTTCCGACAAGTTCCCCGGCGATAGTTGCGATGTCGATCCGGGCTGCCTGGCGGACCTCCCCGGCACCGATGACACGTTCTCCCAGCCGGTTGAGTGCCCGTTCCCCGATGACCTCCTGTGCGCGGGATCGCCACTCGGTGACGAGTTCTTCCAGGCTCTTCCCGAACTTCTTGACGGCCCGTGTTTCAAGGGTTGCCTGCTGGGCGAGCTTGAGCATCGCCTCCGTTCCGGGGGCGTGGCCGAACTTGGCCGTGTACTCCTGCGCGAGGCGGTCCAGCTCCTTGCGAATGCTCGCGCGGCGGGTGGAGAACAGTTCGTTCAGCTCTGCAGGGATGCCCTTGACTTCCATCACCGGCTGCTTCCCGGCGCCCATGTCGCGGGCCTCGAAAGCCACGCCGCGGGCTGTCAGGTGCGCCTGGATCCGTGCATTGTAGTGCTCGGACGCTGACACCCCGAGCTTGTGGAGCAGGCGGGAGTCGATGGTCTTCCACGTGCCGTCGCCGGTCTGGACCTTGTTGGAGATCACCAGGTGGTCGTGGACGTTCGGGTCGCCCTCGCGGGAGTCGTAATGGCGGAAGACCTGGGCAACGATGCCGCCCTTGATGTCCTCCTGGGCCACGCCGTTGGTGCCGGTCCGGGTGAGGATGGCGTGCTCTTCCAGCCACTTCACGGTGTCCTTGACGGCCTCGTGCTGGGCGCGCTCGACCATCGCCCGAGCCTCGTCACCGCCAACGGCCCAGAGGACGCTGATGGACTTCACGGGGGTCATGGTCATGTCGAACCCAGCGACGGCGGATTGTTGCGGGCGCAGCTGCCCGGTGACGAACTTGGCCAGTTCCTCGTTGTCTTCCGGGCCCCGGCCGTGCAGCTCACGGAAGAGTTTCGCGCCTTCCTTGCCGCGGATCTTGTGTTTCTCGGAAGCCCCTGGGTCGCGCTGGTTCAGGCGTTTGAAGTCCGCCTGGGCGGTGGTGATGCGGGCTGCCAGTTCGCCCGATTTCTCCTCGTAGGCGTAGTACTTCCGGCCCAGTCTGGTCTCTGCCTCTGCCTGCTTCGGGGTCTTGCCGTCGGCCAGTGCCTCAGCCCTGATGCGCTCCGCATTCGGGTGGATACCCAGGCCCATGAGGTTGGCCATCTGCTCCTTGGCGACGTTGCCTGAGACCCCGAGGGCGTCGCAGCCGGCGCCGATCCACTGTCCCGGCGGGAGGCCGCGGGCGTGGTAGTAGTCGCCCAGCTCGTGACCATCCGCGCGCATCTCGTCGCCACTGACTATTTCCGAGGTGTAGTACTCGTAGCCAGTGCCCGCCGAGATCACTTTCAGGGACATCACAACCCCAAGCATAGCGCGGGAGCAGCCTCACTCATTCGGAATGCCAGAGGTGTGAACCGGATTGAGGGTTGAATCCAGTCTGGAGGCGGTGGAGGAGCGTAGCGGGGGAAGTGATCGAAGACGTTGTGGATTCAGGACACAATCTGGTTCCATCAGCACTTGATGCGGATATGCACACGAGAGCCAGAGGGTCGATTGTGTCTATCCGTCACCGGGCTGTCCACAGGTGGGCAAAGAGCGAGACCGCCTTAATCTCGCGTGTCCACGTGTGGACAGGGCGGCGACGGACGCCGTCGGCACAAGGACAGCCCGAGCGCAGCGAGGTCCGCTCCCCCGGGCCGTGTGCCCGGGTGTCGCCGGAGCACTGCGCAGGCCTCACCCGGTATGGTGTGAGGGAAAGAATCGGCGCGGCCTCGCTCGTGTGGCCGCTAGGTTTCCTGAAGGGGGATTCGGACATGGCGAAGGCTCACAATTCGAAACTGGTGGAGGCGCGCCGGAAGGCGCGGGAGCTGGCGACGGCGCAACAAGAGCGGCACGAAAAGCTGCTCACCCTGGCGGAGGAATTCTTCGTCGCGTCCGATGAAGCCGACGGCGTCGTAGCCGAAGCCAAGGATGCTGCTGCCCGGCTCATCAAAGATGCTGAAGAACAGTCGGAGTCGAAACGAGCCGAAGCGCAGAAGATTATCGCGGCCATGGTTGAAACTGGCGCGTCCGTAGCTGACGTTGCTTCGCGCCTCGACGTGACAACGGCTGCGGTGCGGGCAGCCGTCAAGGCGGCAGGTCCCGCCAAGGAGGAACGCGACGAAGCCGACGATCCCGCAGCCGCACCCGATGAACCGCACGAACAACACAGCGACGCCGCCTGACATGTCTCACCGGTTGAGCGCCGATCATGCAAAGCAGCGAGGATAAGGAAGCGTCCCGGTTCTGGGACAAAGTCATCAAGGGCCCGCGCCCAGGTGACTGCTGGATCTGGACTGGCGCGTTCGGTGATGACGGCTACGGAAGGTTCTGGCAGAACGTCCCGGACGGTCAGCGCATGTGGCGGTCGCACCGCTTCGCCGTCGCCCTCGTCCTGGGACACGGCGACCTGAGTGCCCATGACAAGGTCAGACATGAGAGCTGCGACGTGCCGCTGTGCGTGCACGTCTCCGAAGGCCTGGACTCTCACCTTCTCCTCGGCACGACGGCCGACAACAACCGGGACCGTTCTGAAGCCGGCAGGCACGCGAACATGTACAGCCTGCGTCGATCCGGTGGCCGACGAAAAGATCAAGCCGCGCTCTCGCGCGAGATCCGCGCCGCCCTCCTGGAGCTCGGCCGGGACGAGACGATCCCTGCACTGCTCTGCGGCTACGCTCCGGAGGAACCCACACTCTTCTGACCGTAGCTTTGCTGTTTTACGAGTGGTGGTCGATGAATTCATCGAAGGTTCGTTTCTCCCATTACAGCCACCTCATTCCGTCCCATCTGATGCGCCAGTAGCACTCGGCTGCCCACCGGAACGGATCTTCACGATCGAGATTCTGCCGTATGCGGCCGGCGTGCCGGGACAACCATGGGAAATTCGTATCTAATGTGTCCATGAGCACGAAAGAACGTGTGAAATCAATGGCTCGAGGGTCGGGACTGTGGACGAAGAAGGCTCGTCGCGCCGCCGCGGGCTGGCGCAGAAGGATGGTTCTCACGATTGGCCCTCGCGACAATCTGATCGTGGCGGTCTCTCTGACTGCGCTAGGGCTGGCCATTTTTGGTGCCGTGGCATGGTGGCTGATTGGTTTCGCGCTCTGGGGTGACTTCACATCCTCGCCGCCGCGTAGTCCAGACGACCGGAGAGAGGCCACTCAGGTGGCGCTGACCATGGTGGCTGGTTTGGGCGGTGCGGTGGCTTTGGTCGTGACGTACCGCAGGCAGAAACGGGCTGAGGCTGGGTCCTTCCTCGAACGCCTATCCACGGCGGCTGGGCTTCTGGGGCATACCAACCCCACCATCCAAGTCTCAGGAATCTACGCCCTGGCCGCCCTGGCCGACGAGAGCAGGAACGAACGGCAGCAGCAGTGCATCGCCGTGCTGTGCGGCTATCTCCGACTTCCCTACTTTCCCACTCCTGCTACTGGTTCACCCCACCCTGCACTGACCACAACCAAACGAACACATTCGTTTGCCGGGGGGAGCGCCGAGGTACAAACGACAGTCAATCACCGACCTTCCGACGGTGAAATCCGACGCACGATCCTGGACGTGATCCGCCAGCATCTTCAGCCTGGAACTCGACAGTCTTGGTCGGACAATGAATTCAATTTCCAAGGCGCAATCTTTGACGGAGGGATCCTGTCAGGCGCAGTCTTCCGGGGACTTGTGGACTTCCGCAACGCACAATTCGTCGGTGGCACCGTGAACTTCGGCGGTGCCATGTTCTCCGGTGGCACCGTGAACTTCGGCGGTGCCATGTTCTCCGGCGGCACCGTCGACTTCAACTGGGCCACGTTCTCCGGCGGCACCGTGAACTTCGGCGGTGCCATGTTCTCCGGCGGCACCGTGAACTTCGGCCGTGCCATGTTCACCGGCGGCACCGTCGACTTCAACTGGGCCACGTTCTCCGGCGGCACCGTCCACTTCAACTGGGCCACCTTCGCCGGCGGCAACGTGGACTTCACTGCCAAGTTCTCCGGCGGCAAAGTGGACTTCGACTCGGCCAAGTTCACCGGCGGCAACGTGGACTTCGGCGTTGCTGACTTCTCCGGCGGCATCGTCGACTTCAGCGAAGCCACGTTCTCCGGCGGCAACGTGGACTTCGGCCTTGCTGACTTCTCCGGCGGCACCGTGTACTTCAACTCGGCCAGGTTCACCGGCGGCACCGTCGACTTCAACTCGGCCAGGTTCACCGGCGGCACCGTCGACTTCAACTTGGCCAGATTCTCCGGCGGTACCCTCGACTTCCGCAACGCACAATTCGTCGGTGGCACCGTCAACTTCACCCAGGCCAGGTTCACCGACGGCACCGTGACCTTCGCCGGTGCTGACTTCTTCTCCGTCGCCATCGTGGACTTCACCGAGGCCAGGTTCTCCGGCGCTACCGTCGACTTCACCAAGGCCGTGTTCTCCCGCGGCACCGTCGACTTCCGCTTTCCCCTGGACTGGTCGGTCCCGCCTCTTGTCCACTGGGACTACCCCCCACCCAAGAATGTTCAGCCGCAGGAATTGCCATTCATCTGGCACCACCAACACACAGTCGAGCAGGGTGATCCTTAACGGAATGTCAACTTGGGGTGTACCGCAAACAGACGCCCCGAGGGTCTCAGATTTCACACTGACACAACGCCAAGACTCAGGGAATCCTCTGGAACAAGCGCGTCTTCTCGCTACATGGCACCTCATGACAGCTTCAGGACAACCGGGCTTGGGGAGTCGTTAGCCTTGGGTGTTGATCCAGTGTTGGGCTTCGATCCCTGCGATGCGTCGGTAGAGGGTTGCCCTGGACATGCCGAGGTCTTGGGCGACTTGGGTTGCCGATTCGCCGCTTGCGATGAGGCGGCGGGCGTTTTCGATTTGGCTGGTGGTGAAGGTGTTTCGTCGGCCGCCAAGGTCCTTGCCTGCTGCGCGGCGTTTGCTGACACTGTCGGTGATGCGTTCGCGTTTGATGTCGAGTTCCATCTGCGCCAGGGCGGCCATGACGGTGAAGACCATGGCGCCCATGGGGGTGCCGGTATCGACGTCCCCGCCGCCAAGGTTCAGGACGCGCAGGTTGATGTGCCGCTGGCGCAGATCGGTGGCGAGGTTAAGCATGTTGGCAGTGGAGCGTCCGAGCCGGTCCAGTGTTGTGATGACCAGGGTGTCGCCTTCTTGCAGGGCCGCAAATGCCTGCTCGAGTGCGGGGCGGTGGGCTCTGGCTCCACTGACGCCGTGATCTGTATAGAGGTCATCGCGGCGGACTCCAGCGGCGATGAGGTCAGTGATTTGCCGGTCTGTGGCTTGCGCCTTGTTGGAAACTCTGGCGTAGCCGATCGTTTTGCTCATGCCCGGTCCCGTTCGTGTCTTGCAACAGTGGTTGGATACAGATTTTCCGACTTGAAGTTGTGATACACGGTAGCAAGATATTTCCGGCCAAGTATCTGCTGGGCTACTGGCGCGACTAGGGGTGTCTTGTCGGTGCGTCTTGCATCCGTAGGGTTACGAGACGGCCCAGTGGTCCAGTTGAGGGCGGATCTGCGTCTCTGTCTTCCTAGGCAAAGTGGAGGGCGATCACCTACATAGGCGATACTTACTGGCACGCTAGTTGATAGATCACCATCCGGAGGCCCTGTGGAACTTGAAGAAAACGCCGTCGTTGTTCCGCTCGTTCCGTTAGAAGCGGAGCCAAGCACCGAGATGATGCTCCGAATGCTGCTGAATCGAGAGGCGCTCGTCATCAGCCGCATCGCAAAACCTGCGAAAAGCACTCCGACGGGGATGGTCGCGCAAACCTCGGGAGCGTTTGCGAAGGCAATCAGTCAATCGTTTGGACAAGCTGGCCGTGCCGCATCGACCGAAGGTCTATACCGAGTTATCCTGCCGACCGGATCGGTGGCACGAGATCTCGTCCCTGCCGTTGGTGGTGGGTTTCGCGGAATCGCTCGCGCGGCCGGGTCAACAAAGCTCGCCGCACATGTACGCCTCATACCGGCAACGGCGGCGGGTACTGGCGCCGCCGTTGCAGCTGGGCCGCTCATCGCGACCGTGGGTCTTGCCGTTGCGGGAGAGATGCTGGCGCAGCATCAGATGCACAAGAAGCTAGACGCGATCAAGAACGCCGTGGCCGGGATCCAGATCCGCATGGATGAGCAAGAGCGTTCGATCTTGACAACTGCAGAGCAACAAGCTCGAAAGGTTGCCGGGTATCTGTTGGATCAGGCGCAGATACCATCTATTTCGTCTGCTGCTCATGCATTTGGCGATCTCGACACCCTGACGAATACATACATTAATCGCCTCGATCGTTGGCTGGACATCGCCGACAAACACCAGGGCTCGGACCGTGTATACGCGCCGGATCTTATGAAGGCGCTTGTCGACAAACGGGACAACCAGGCACGGGAATTCGAGCAGATGGTGGCTCAGACTTATCAAGCACTTGCGCTCCGGGCACGAGTGGTCGTACTTGAGAAAATCGCAGCTGAGTTCTCGAATGGGGATCGCTCGCTTCCTCATGTCGAGAACGTCCTTCGTGGGGAGCTTTCAGTACTCGCGGACCGACAGTCCCAGCTTGTGGGTCTACTTGATGACCTCAATGTATTGCAGATCGATTCGAGCAAGGTGCCAATTGCGTTCGCAGGTAAGGGCACTATCGGGGCTCGCACCAGCTTCGGCCGTCTCGCGCGAGCACTTCATGCGACTCCGGACAGCTTGCCCCTTTTGACAGAGTCTGATCAGACTGTCCTTGAGCTCGCTCCTACAGCAGAAGGATTGGCCGTCATCGCGCCGACCGAGAGTAGGAGCAACTCACGTCAACCATAGAGTGTTTCGGCTTGTCAGTTCCTGTTGAGGCCGAACTGGCGTGTCATGAGCGCAGCCTTGTAGTGGGACTCGGCTGCGTTGACCTCTGAGGAGGGTGTGCTGGGCCCGAAAACGCGTAGGAGGCTGAAAACGAAGTGCCGGGCATGGTCCGTCTTAATTCTTGTACTTTCGCCAGCTGCGCTCTGTTGGGCAAGCTCGCGGAGGGCTACGTTACCGCCGTGGCCGTCCCGCGCGTACACCGTCCACCGGCCGAGAATTCGTTCGGCACCATCGGCTTTGCCGACGTACTGTTTGCCGTTGGTGGAGTCTGTGATGAGGTAGATTCCCTGGACCTCTGACAGGGCGATACGCCAGTCGGCGTAGCGAGGATCGTCCACCATGTCGCGCAGTTGGTGGTAGGTGAGCAGCACGCCGTCGAAGCCTGGGAAGTGGACCTTGTCCCGGTCGGCGATCTCCAGCACGGGCATGCGCGCGCCTGTGGCTGAGCCGGCGTTCCGGTGCCAGCTGCGGGGGTTGTCCCATTCGACTACGAGCCGGTCTTTGAGGGGTGCAAGGAATTCTGTCGGGCGCAGGTCGAAGCATCTGTACTTCTTGGTGGACGTTGCTGCCACCTCGCCGTGGTTCTCGTAGGTACCCCAGAGACGGGAGCGACGCCCACCGTCGGCAATGAGTATCACCCAGTATCGGGGAGGATTTGCGGGGAAGCGGGGCGGAATGTCTTGCTCTCTGGTGTAGGCGAGGACTCGCTCCTGGGTCAGATCCTCCGGCCCACGCAGCGCATCGGGATCACTCGGCTTAAAGGTGTGGCGGATGACGTGTATGTCCTCCAGCGGGACCGCTGGGTCATAGTCCGCGCCTATGCCACTAAGCACATGACCCAGGGTAAGGGACGCGCGGGAAGCCGGCTCTTCAGAGACCATTGTCTCGGCAGGCACGTAGAGGGCAGGGGATCGCAGATCTGACACTGGAACACCTTATGCCACTTACTCATGCGTTCTAGTCAGTCGGTGAGACGCCTCGTATCAGAAGGGTTACGAGACGGCCTACTCTAGCGATCACTGTGAGCTGCCATCTTCCAAAAGCCAGGCAGATGCCCAAACGATAATCGGGTGCAACCTCACGCCGGGCTGGGTATGCCCTACTGGGCGCCGTCCCTGCGGTATACGGGCAAGCGCTTTTTGTCACTACGCTGAGGAGATGGTCAATTCTTTTCGGTCTTCAAGACACCCGCGAGAAATTCTCCTCGCTGATTGGAAAGACGCAGAGGAACTCGCCGCTTGGTACATGGGGGAAAAGCTTGGCATGACCGGTGTTCGGCTAACAGCTCCGGGTGCCGACAGGGGCATCGATGTCACGGCCGATGTGGGAGTCGCGCAGGTCAAGCACCAAGCCACTCCTGTAGGTGCTCCGGTGGTTCAGGGAGCGTTGGGCGCAGGGCATGGGCGTCAAAAAGTTCTCTTCTTCGCGCTCTCAGGATTCACACGCCAGGCAGCTGATTTTGCCCAGCAGGCCGGAGTAGCGCTGTTCAGCTATGACATCTACGGCTCGGTGACACCGCGGAATGCAGAAGCGAACTCTCTTCTGACTATCACCGATGTCGACAGCCATACTGGCTCGTGGAGCCGTGCTGAGCAGATTGCTGAGCAGATACAGAGACGGGGCGGCGAGCTCAAGGTCCGCGCCGAACGAAAGCGCCAAGAGGCCCGCGAGGCCCTTGACCGTTCTAGCCGTCAGCTTGCGTCACTTGTCGAAAGACTTGAGCGACAAACCGACGCCGAAGAGGATGACGAAGCGCTCTCATTCGTCCTACAGGAGTACAGCTCCTTCCTCCGCCACGACGGGCTCCTCGTTGGGGACCCGATTAATGCGGTCGGTATCAGCGCCGCTCTTGATGCTACGACCGCCGCCCGTCCCGGAAAGCAAGATGGGTGGGACCACGAGCAACTTGATCCCACCCGTTTGATAAAGCAGGCGGCATGTGACTTCCTTGTCCTTTACGACGAGCTCGGTAACCTGGATCGGCTCAGGACGCTTCGTTTGCCCCAGTGGGTAGCTGCACTAGACAGCTGGAAACAACAAGAGGCCCGGATTTCGCTCATGATAAAGGCTGTCGTCTCTGGTGGACCCGCTGACGCCCACTCCCAGACCGAGCTCGAGGATCTAATTCTTTTCGGTTTGGTCGCGCAAGAAGGAGACCGAATCGCCAACCGTTGGCAAGCCCAGCAACCCCTAGAAGGCGATTTTGAGGCGCTCGAAGAGACTGTCGCCAGCGACCCAGTGGGTAGAGGCCGAGAGTGGTCAACGCACGTTCTGGCGCAATATCGGTGCGTTGAGTGGACGAACCCGAACGATGAGATAGACGAAGAAATCCTTCAGGCGGAAGCTGAGGGCGTTCTTTGGGACCCAACGAGGTTCATTATGGGAAGCCGGCCGGAAAGCATCGATGCGCTGAGGTACAGGATCAGCTTCGATTGACTGTCCTGGTATCCCCACTTCCAAGGAAGTGGACACTGCCCTTCGTTTGGCCTGGTTGCAGTTGGGGGACCTTCACCGCGCAAAAAATCGTGCGGGGTATTCGGGCCTATGACTCCCCGCCCTGGCATAGGCAAATGTTCAAATTTCTTGCGCCCGTTGATCGACCGGTTAACGGGCGAGGCCACGAGGCTGCCAACTCCTTCCAGCACCGCTGAGATTGACTGATGCCCTAGCATCCCATCCCCCCGCAAGTAATGACTCTTGGCGTTACACAAGTAACCAAGTGTTACAATTTCCCAATGACAGTCCTTACTGACCTAAACGACGCCCGCTTGGCCGTTCAGTCCGCCAACCTTCACCTGGAGGAGACCATCCTCCGTGCATACGAACACCGCGTGAAGGTCACGGAGATCGCGCAAGCCGCCGGGCTCTCGCGCATGCAAGTGAATCGCATCATCAATGTTCGCGGGGCGACACTCCGCCTCCCTCCGTCTGATCGCAACGGCGTTTACACCGATAGCGCCGGGCGCACGGGGACAACGAAACCCGAATGGCTGGTCGCGAGCATTGGCTCGGGGTCGATTCGCGGATGGTTCTTCCGTGAGGACGACGCGGCAAACGCGGCGGAGGAAGGACAGTACCATCGCCATGTGACCCATTCGGAACGGGGATGGGAGTGAACCCTCGAACACCTGATCATCCCCCGGACTTCATTCTTAGGATCAGCTTGCGGCGCCACTCATGGCCGTCGAACGATGTCTTCGCGGGTTCCATTGCGAGGGCTGGCTGGCGGCCTTCCGCGGCCGACCGGTTCCGCAGCGGAGTGTGCTGAGCGGTCTAACCTGTAGTCATGGCCCTTCCGCTGAGTCCCTCCCTCGACACTGCTCCGGGGCTGCTGTCCCCGGAGGTCTGGCCGAAAGGGACCGTGTGGCATTACACAACCGCCGCCGGTCTTGCGGGGATGCTCCAAGATAACGTGTTGTGGGCCAGCTCGGCGGCCTTCATGAATGACCGGCACGAGCTCACCGGTGATGCGCTCTTCCGGGATCTATTCAACCGGCACATTAACGAGGTCGACCCACGCATCAACGGCGGCGTGCAGTTCGCCCTTCAATCCGCCCTAAGGACCGACCGCTATAGGACCTTCATTGTGTGTGCCTCGAAGGCACCTGACAACCTGACCTTGTGGCGCAACTACACCGGACCTGAGGTCGGCTTCGCCGTTGCTCTGGACGCCAGTCAACCCCTCTCGATGCGCCGGCAGAGGCCTCTAACAGAGGAAACGATCCAGCAACTTGGGTACCTGAACGAGGAGGACAACCAAGAACTGCGCAAGCTCGCCGCTCAGGGATCTTGACCCCTTCGACTGGCGCGAGGCGGTTTATACCCTCGAGGAGAAGAAGTTAGTTGCCTGGCAAGCCATTCTCGACGTCGAAGACGCGGTCAGTTCGCACGGGGAGAACCGCAAGCCCAGGAAAGACGACTTGACGGCCATGGCGGATGTCGCGCAAGTCATCCAGACGTTCAAGCACGAGGCATTCAAGGATGAGCAGGAGATGCGCATCGTCTGCGGCGCTCCGATGCGCGCTGATCTCATGTACCTCAAACACCGCCCCGGCCGGTACGGGATCATCCCGTACGTCGAGCTCGGCCTGCCAGAAAACAATTCTCAGTGGCTCAATGGAGGACCCGAGCCAATGAAAAAGCTCCCCGTCCTTGGCGTTGCCGTTGGGCCCACTCCCTACCCGGACGAGGCGACGGCCGGCGTCCGCGAACTCCTCCGATCCCTCGGCAACGAGACGATCGCTGTGATCCCCAGCCAAGTACCTTTCCGCACCTAGCGGAGAATGGCTATTACCGCGCAGCCGGCTAATGGTCACTAGTGACATTTAGCGCTGTGAAAAAGTCCGCCACTTATCGCTGCGAATCACACCCACCTCCTGACCCCTAGTCACCACGCCAATAGGCCAAGTGATGCGTCTGATCAGTTGTTGGACCTGCGCAACGTACGCTTGTGGCATGGCGGACGCTAGCGGCATCGAATGGACAGAAGCGACGTGGAACCCCACGACAGGCTGCGACCAGATCAGCCCAGGCTGCGACAACTGCTACGCCCTTGCGCTGGCAAAGCGGCTGAAGGCGATGGGCAACGCGAAGTACCAGAAAGACGGCGACCCGCGCACGAGCGGACCCGGCTTTGCTATCACCGAACATCCGTCGGCTTTGGACATTCCCCGTCGATGGTCGGCTCCACGGCTTATTTTCGTCAACAGCATGTCCGACTTGTTCCACGCTCGCGTGTCATCATCATTCATCCGCGACGTCTTCCAAGTCATGGAGGAGACACCTCGGCACACCTACCAATTACTCACCAAGCGACCTCGCCGAGCAATGCGCATGGCGCAGGAGCTTCCGTGGCCAAGCAACGTGTGGCTCGGCGTCAGTGTCGAGACAGCCGATCAGCTGTGGCGTCTCGATGATTTACGGCGCGTGCCTGCCGCAACTCGCTTCGTCTCGGCCGAGCCGCTGCTCGGGTCGCTCGCCGGGCTCGACCTGACTGGCATGCACTGGTTGATCGCTGGAGGCGAGAGCGGACCGAAGCACCGCCCGCTCGATCCCACCTGGGTGCGCGAACTTCGCGATGAGTGCCGTGATCAGGGGCTCGCTTTCTTCTTCAAGCAGTGGGGCGGACGCACGCCAAAGATCAACGGCCGGGAGCTTGATGGACGTTTGTGGGATGAAATGCCGGTACTTACGCGGGCGTGAGCAGCAGCTTGTAGAGGTCTTGGACACCCTTCGGGTTGGTAGTCGTCTTCTTCGCAGCCAGAACCTCCTTGACCGCGGCGCGGAGGTGCATGGTGCGAACCAGACCGACAAGATCGTTTCCGAGGATCTCGTCGGCCCGCTCGATGATCCGGAATGCTTCGCCTTTCGCCAGCTCGACTGTCAGCCGGTCGGCTAGCGTTTTAACCCATTGGTCCTTGAGCTTGTTCTCCTCGGCCTTCCAAGCCGCCTCCCAATCTGCGGCGTCGCCGAAGAGGGTATCCTCAGCTGCCTGCTCGGCATTGTGCTTCCGCCAATGCTCTAGGCCTATGGATGTCGCCTCGCCGAACGTCGCCATCCCGTCCAAGTGCCGGGTGGCGAACACCAGGTAGTAGATAGGTTTGAGGTTGGCACGAGGCTTGACGTCGATGATCCAGGTGCCCGCACCACCTGCCTGCTGGCGCAGCCGCTCGGCGTATCCCTCGACCACGGCCAGCTCCGCGGTCATCTTCTGGTCCTCGGAGCCCTCCTTGGCCGGGCACTTCTCGCGCCAAACCTCACGCCACCAGTCCCCGCCGAATGCCGCGTCAAGTCTTTTCAGTGAGTTCGGCACTGCTTTGTCGCTGTAGAGCATGCCCGCGAAGCGCCGCAGGCCAGCCGTCAGGTTGATCAGCACCTCGGTCGCCGGCGTACCGTAGCCGCTGGGGCGGTCAAAGATAAGGGCGACCTCCTCCAGCGGGATGGGCAGGCCGCAAGGGTCGAGGTAGACGAACAGCGGGATGTCTTTCACGTCGTCAAGCAGTTTCGGCAGGTGCGCGGCTATGTTGTCGTCAGTGATCGTGTAGGTGACGCCATCGCCCTCGGCTGTGGCCACATCGCGAAGCCGAGCTACGGTCTCGGCGTCGTCCTCAACGAAGTGACACTCGACCTTGCGGTTCAGAGCTGCGAGCTCTTTGGCCTTCCGCAGCAACATCGCACCAGAGCCCTCCGTACCGTCCTCGTACCGCCCCGGCCCCGCGTACCCGTCAATGAAGGCCACTCGATGGTCTTTAGATGTGCTGCCGGTCTTGCTCGCGAATGGCGTCACATAGCTATTAATGACCGCGTGTTTGAGCACAGCTGCCGACTTCTTGCTCTCATGAAATTTGCTGGTGTCGCTGGACAAACCTGGCCCCCCGAGATCGAACATCTGAGGTGGTCAGATTATGTGAAGTTGTGTCTCCCATGAGAATAGACGCGCTGTCTTCCCTAAGGACCAGGCAGTTCAAACCGCGTGGAGATCGCTGGACGAGGCGTTTTAACCTACCTGTGTCAACGCGTGATGACGGCGCCCCGTAGTGCTAGGGCCGCCGGCGGGAGGAGCCAAAGACAGCTGCGATGTCCTGGAAGCCTTTCGTCTTTCCCGTTTTGGCAAGCACGACCAAGCAAAGAATGAAAGGCAATATGCGTTTTAAGCATGCAACGGCAGAAAGGCCTAGGGATAAGGACAGCAAATCGGTGGTCATAGGAGCTCCTACTGGCAGCGTCGAAAAAGTGGTTGCCTAGCCGCCGTAGAGCAAGAAATTTGCTGAAGGTGGCCTCGGACTCCGATCTCGCTTCGGAAGGGCCCCTTCAGCAGTTACCTTGAGCAATTCAGGTCGCGGGCCTACCACGCTGCTCAGCCCCCTAGGAAGGCCACCAATAAGAAATCTGCTACGGGCCCTAGGTCGGTATGCCCTAACAGTGCTTCGATCCTGCCATACAGATAGAGGTTCTGTCAGTAACGCCATGCCAGAACCTCGGCGTCCTCAAACGAGGCGGGATATTCGAACCGGTATTCCGTTGCGGAGGTAAGTGGGGAGCGTGGTCGTTCGGCTGAGGTAAGTGGAAGAAGAGGACGAGCGCTCCGCGGAGTCGGGGCGAGCTGGAAACGACCATTAACGGCGTGGACGCAGCTCGCTGTGATCGCGCCAGGCCTGGGTGCCGTCGTCGTATTCGACGGTCCATTCATCCGTGCCTGGTCGCTCGATGATGACGGCTGGCTCCCAGCCAGAGCCGTCCTGGCGCGCGACTTCGACATTCATGCCGTCTGGGAAAGGATCGTGACCGGCGAGGTAGTCGGACACAATGTCCTGCAGGGTTTCCCGCGAAAGGGGCTGTGCATCTGGCGCGGCGAGCATCCAGCTCTCTAGTCCGTCGTGCTCCGCCCAGGCGATGGCCAGCGTCTCTACGTGGTTCTGCATTTCGTTCTCCTTCAATCGGCCGTAACGGTGCCGGAGTGGCGGGATAGTTCGTCTTTGGAGCGCCGGCCAGTGCGGGCGCTTCCCGGGGGCAGCGGTTCCCAAGGTTTGCCGTTGTTATGGCGGCGCTGGAGCCGGCGGACTTCCTTGAGCGTAGCGGCCTCGATCAGTTCCGAGATGGATGCGTATCCCTCGAGGTGGCCCGCGGCCGCGAAGGCTGCCCGGACCTGGCCGGCGTCGGCGGTCGTGAAGTACGGGGAAAAGCTCTCGGGTTTGGCCTTGCTCACTCCCCCGCGCCTTTTGTCTCCGGGGAGACCCGCTGGAGCAGGGCGTTGTGGACCTGTTCAAGGGTGGTGGCGCGGACCTCGGCCGTCGCCAGTCTGCGTGCCGCGTCCGCGGCCTCCTTGGCAGCCGCCCGCTCGGCCTCCCGGGAATCCTCCAGCTGCTTGCCGATCACGGCGAGCTGGCGCTCCAAGGCCGCCCGCTGCGCCTCGAGCCTGGTGATCTCCTCGGCGTGGGCCGTTGCGGCGACGTCCTTGTCGGCGGCTGCCTGGTCCAGGTCGTCGACGAGTTCGGCGATTTCCTGGTCCTTGTCCTTGCGTTCCTGGGCCCAGGCCGCTTCGACGGCGGCGTGGCGTTCAGCGGCCAGGGCGGATGCTTCGGCCCAGCAGGCTCCGGCAAGGCGTGCCGCCTGTTCCAGCAGGTTTGCGGGAGTGGCGGCGACCTGCCCGCCGGCGGCCTGTTTTTCCTCGGTCCACTCCTTCAGGTACCGGGTGGCGTCGGCGTTGCTCACGCCGGCGGCCGCGCGGACCGTGGACACGGTGGGCCGGCGCTCGGCGCTGATCTGCTCGGCCGCGGCATAGACGCGGTCCTTCACGCTCGACATCATCAAAGCACCTCTTCGATTCTTGAAAAGTAGTAGGAGTAGTAACGATACTACTCCTACTACTACTACGGATTTTGAAGCTTAGAACGGCGGTTCGGCGTCGGGTCCGCTGCCCCAGAACCCGTCGCCGCTGGTGGTTTGCGGGGCAGCCCACGGGTCGCCCTGCGGGACGGACTGGGTCGCGCCCTGGTTGCCGGGTCCGCCGGTGCCCTGCCCGGCTGGATTGCCGCTGCGCTGGGTGCGGGTGACTTTCGCCTTTGAGTACCTGAGCGAGGCTCCGACCTCTTCTACCTCGAGCTCCAGGACGGTGCGCTTCTCGCCTTCCTTGGTCTCGTACGAGCGGCTCTTCAGCCGTCCGGAGACGATGACACGCATGCCCTTGGTGAGGGATTCCGCGACATTCTCTGCCGCTTCACGCCAGACCGAGGCCCGGAGGAACAGGGTCTCCCCGTCTTTCCACTCATTGGACTGCCGGTCGAAGGTTCGCGGTGTTGACGCGATGGTGAAGTTCGCGACGGCGGATCCGCCGGGAGAGAATTTCACCATCGGGTCTGCTGTTAGGTTTCCGATCACTGTGATGGTTGTTTCGCCAGCCATTATGTGGACCTTCCTTTGGGTGTGGTTGAGTGTGGTGGCGTCGGTTTCAGGGGCGACTTGGACGGTCTCATACCAGGGGGCCGCGGGGTCCGGCTCCACCAGGTAGGGGTCGATCAGGGGGACGTTGATGGTTCTGGAAGGGTTGGCTTCTTCTCCGAACCAGTCCCGGTCAGGGTCGAACCGGCGGGGGCTGAGAGTAAACCGCTCGGTGTCCATCAGGCCGCCTTGTGGTGCATGGCCGCCTGGACCAGCTTGTCGCGGCGCAGCCCTGCCCAGTGGTCCTCGTCGTCGGAGTTGTTCACGACGACGGGCGCCTGGGAGTACCCAAGCTCCTGGGTGATGTACTCCAGCGCTGCGGGCACTTCGGTGATGTCCACGGCCTGGTAGGTGATGCCCTTGGACTCGAAGTAAGCCTTCGTCTTGTCGCAGTTCGGGCAGGCCGGCTTGGTGTAGATGGTGTACTCGGCTGGGGTGGAAGTCATTTTCAGTCCTGCGTTTCGTATCGGTTCTGGTTGCGTTCGTCTGGGTGACTTTCTACTTCAATTTTACCAATTTTCATATGAAAAACAAGCAGTTTTGCCCTTATTTTACGCGGATTTCGACCAACATTTTATGAGGCTTTCAGGGGTGGCGGCCGTTTCGGGACCCGAGAACAGGTGTCCAGAACTCTTGGGTGAAAACGTGAAGTAGCCCGCTGGGAATCCCCCTGCGCCTGAAGATCCGTGCCGTAATTCCGGGCGAGCCTCCCGCGTGTGTCGGCCATTGCCGTCTGGGCGTGTGTTGTCCCGGCCCAATGCACTCATCCGTCCGTTCGTGGTGCGTCCGGAGATCGAGTCTTGGTCCATGGGGTAGTCCCGGTTCTCCGCTGCCCTTTGGGCTGGCGGGAGGGCTAGGCTGTGGCCATGGGGTCGCGAGGATGTTTGTGGCCTGAGGGGCGGCGGTGTTGCCGCCGCGCGAGAGGCGCTGTGGTTTAGGTGTTTGAGGGCTTGCCGGCCGGGTTGGTTCCGCCGGTCTCCTTGGCTCTGGCCAAGGCGGTGGAGACAGTTCCGGCTGCCGGCGTTTGCCTGGCGGGTGCCTGTATGAAATGAAGTGGGACGGGTTCAGGGCGGTTTGCCTGGCGGGCACAGGCGGGGTGTCCTTGATGTCCAGGCAAAACAGAGATTTGGGAAGGTACTTCCCCGATCTCGTGGCGGCGGCCGCCGAGCAGATCCCGCCGGGGTGTGTTGTCGACGGTGAGGCGGTCATCTGGTCCGGGGGCCGGCTGGATTTCGATGCGCTCCAGCGGCGCCTGGTCACGTCCAGGGCGGTACTGCCTGCGCTTGTGCGGGAGCTCCCGGCCTCGTTCGTGGCTTTCGATGTGCTTGCTGTTGCGGGGCACGACACACGGATGGAGCCGTTGTCGGAGCGCCGTGCGCTGCTCGAGGAGCTGGCACGGGACTGGTCTGCCCCGTTGAACCTCTCCCCCGTGACCAGGGACCGGGAAGTGGCTGTGTCCTGGTTCGAGGAGATCCCGGCGACCGGCATTGAAGGCCTGGTCTGCAATTCCCTGTTGAATAAGCGTGTTGATGCGGTTCAAGAGGGGTGTGAGTGGTGCGAGGATGGCGTATTTTTTGGGTGCCGGCGGGGCGGTCTGTCGAGTCGAAGCGATTGCCGGTCTTGGGCGGTTGGGACGGCCTG
>NZ_JBFTPW010000035.1:0-22500 GCF_056398685.1 Arthrobacter sp. 01T428
CCAGTCCTGCCACGCCGGCAGCAGTGCCGACCAGGGCCAGGGATGCGATGACTTTGCCGGTGGTGGTTTTCAGGTTGAGACCCATGATCGTTTTCCGTTTCTTGAAGCCCGTGAGACCGGGACTTTGCTGTCCGATGTCCTCTACTTTCCGGCAGGTTTTTTAGGAAGCCGCAAGGTTCCCGCAAGCTTTTCTCGAAGTTTGGTTAAAGATTCAATCAAGTAGTTTTCGAGTGTTGGGCAGGCGGGGGTGCCTCAGCATCCAAGTAGTGGAAACGAGTAACGGCGCGAGCTGGCAGCTGATGCCCGCAAAATCGCTCCCCGAGGGCATTTGCTGCCTGCTCGCGCTAAGAAGGCAAGCGCAACCCGCTGCCGCCGTAAACGGGATAACTGTTGCGAAGTTCCCCACTGGCAGCCTCCGGCTAAGGACCGTGTCCCCTATACTGACATCTGAATACCTGTTCAGATGTTGGAGGCCCCGTGGCTGTTCGTGAAGCCGTCGATGAATGCGGTGTGAAACTTGTTGACCCGGACAAGGTCGAACTCGTCCGGGCGGCCCTGCCCTCGGATCACGACATTGCCGAGCTGGCGGACGTGTTCTCATTGCTGGGCGATCCGGGACGCTTGCGGTTGCTGACGTCCCTGTTGGAGGGCGGCGAGCTGTGCGTATGCGACCTCGCGGCGACGACGGCGATGAGCGAGAGTGCAGTCAGCCATGCGTTGCGGCTTCTGCGCGCCCACCGGGTGGTTTCCGTTTCGAGGCGCGGCCGGATGGCCTACTACCGTCTGGATGATGCCCACGTGCGGATGCTGCTGGACTTGGGCCTGACCCACACAGGACATACCGTCGCCGTTCATCCCGAGCGCACGGCCAAGAAGGACAGCGGCCAATGAGCAACCACCACCATGACACGGCGGGCAACCCAGCCAAGCACCACAGCCACAGCCACGCGATAGCAGCGAACGCGGACCGGCGCTATCTGGTGATCGCGTTGGCGCTGATTGTCGGGTTCATGATCGTCGAGGTGATTGTCGCCATCCTTTCCGGCTCGCTTGCGCTGCTTTCGGACGCCGGGCACATGCTCACCGACGCCGGGGCGATCGCCGCCTCCCTGTGGGCGATCAACCTCGCGGCCCGTCCGGCGCGGGGAATCTGGACGTTCGGATTCAAGCGTGCCGAAATCCTCTCCGCGGCCGCCAACGGAATCACCTTGCTGGTCATCAGCGCCCTCGTGGCCGTGGAGGCAATCCACCGCCTCCTTGATCCGCCACCGGTTGAGGGCGGCCCTGTCCTCATCGTCGCGATCTTCGGCATCATCGTGAACCTCGTGGCGGTGTGGGTGCTGGCCAAAGCCAACCGGTCCAGCCTGAACGTTGAAGGATCCTTCCAGCACATCCTGACCGACCTCTACGGATTCATTGCGACGGCGGTCGCCGGGCTCGTCGTCCTGACCACCGGTTTTACCCGTGCGGACGCGATCGCCTCCCTCATTGTGGTGGCCCTGATGCTGCACGCCGCATGGGGACTGCTGCGGGACTCCGGGAGGATCCTCCTGGAAGGCGCACCCGAAGGTGTCGACCTGGACCAGGTCAGGGCGCACCTCCTCGAAACCGGGCACGTGCACGACGTCCACGACCTGCACGTCTGGACGGTCACCTCCGACCTTCCTGCCCTCTCCGCGCACGTCGTCCTGGACGAGAGCTGCTTCCACGATGGACACGCTCCGCTTATCCTTGACCAGCTGCAGAGCTGCTTGACCGGCCATTTCGACGTCGAACACTCCACCTTCCAGCTCGAACCCGCCGGCCACGCCGTGCACGAAACCGGAACCCACTGATGACAACAGTCCGGGAAGCCGCCTGGATCAAGGACGCCCGTACCGTCCGGCTGCTGTCTTGGTTCAGCCTGGCTTGGATGGTCCTGGAGGGAGCCCTCGGACTGCTTGCTGGCGGTACGGCAGGCTCCGTGTCACTGATCGGCTGGGCGCTCAGCTCCGCCGTCGAGGGCCTGGCGAGCATCATCGTGATCTGGCGGTTCACCGGCTCCCGCACCCTGTCCGAATCTGCCGAAGAGCGAGCACAAAAGGCCGTCGCCATCAGTTTCTGGCTCCTGGCGCCGTACATCGGAATCCAGTCGATCATCGATCTGGCCACGGGACACCGGGCCGAGAACAGCGTCCTGGGCATCGTGCTCACGGCGGCGAGCCTGGTCATCATGCCTGTCCTCGGCGTCGCCAAGCAGCGCCTCGGTGCCAGGCTAGACTCCGGGGCCACTGCCGGTGAAGGAACCCAGAACCTGCTCTGTGCCGCCACGGCCGCCGCTGTCCTGATCGGACTGGCCGGCAATGCGGTCTTCGCCGCGTGGTGGCTTGACCCCGTCATTGGCCTCATCATCGCCGCCGTGGCCGTCAAAGAAGGCCGCGAAGCGTGGAAGGGTGAAGACTGCTGCTAGCGCGCCCCAAGACAAAGGACACCCATGGCCAGCATTAACGACACAAGCGAAGTCCGCAAACTCTTGTTGCGCCGCGGTTTGCGGCTTGAATACGCGACCCTGGGCTGGAATGTGGTGGGCCTGGGCGTCCTGGCAGCCGCCGCCATCCAAGCCGGCTCCCCGGCGCTGGCCGGTTTCGGCCTGGATTCCCTGATCGAGATCTTCGCTTCGATCGTGGTGGTGTGGCAGCTCAAGGGCGCCCACAAAGAGCGCGAAGCCCCCGCGATGCGCCTGATCGGGATCGCCTTTACCATTCTGGGCGCTTACCTGCTCATCCAGGTGGCCGTTGTGTTTGCCACCGGCCTTCGCCCCGCAACCTCGGGTCTGGGCATCGTCTGGACGGCCCTGACCTTCGTGGTGATGCTTGCCCTGGCGTGGGGCAAGATCCGCACCGGGCAGCGCTTGGGCAATCCCGTACTCCGCGCGGAAGGAAAGGTGACCCTCGTGGACGCCTACCTGGCCGGCGCGGTGCTGGCCGGGCTCGCGTTGAATGCCCTTTTCGGCTGGTGGTGGGCCGATCCCCTGGCTGGGGTCGTGATCATCTACTACGCCGCAGTTGAGGCCCGGCACGCCCTCAAACACAAGGGCACCCCGTGAATCACCTTGTCTACCGGGTGCACCAGTGAGCCGCACCAGCCCGGCCGGGACAATCCACGGGCCCACCCTTCCTCTCTATGCAGCGGGATTCGTGACCGCTTTCGGCGCCCACAGCATCGCCGCAGGAATGGGAGCCCAGAGCGGGAACATCGGCCTGAGCCTGCTGAACCTGGGCATCCTGCTGGCCGTTTACGACCTGGCCGAGGTGTTTCTCAAACCCGTCTTTGGTGTCCTCAGTGACCGGATTGGGCCCAAGCCGGTCATCGTCGGGGGCCTGCTGGCGTTCTCCGCGTTCTCGCTGGTGGGGTTGTGGGGCGCGGATCCGCTCCTGCTGGGCCTCGCCCGCCTGGGTCAGGGCGCATCCGCGGCGGCATTCTCCCCCGCCTCGTCGGCCACCGTGGCACGGCTGGCCGGCGGCAAGAACGCCGGGAAATTCTTTGGCCGCTATGGATCCTGGAAAAGCCTCGGCTACATCTTCGGCCCGCTCTTGGGAGCCGGACTGATCCAGGCCGGCGGCTTCGCATTGCTCTTTGCGGCCCTGTCGGCCCTGGCAGCAGCCACCGCCCTGTGGGTGGCGGTGAGCCTGCCGCGGTTCGAACCGGTTCCCCGCGTCAGGTACACCGTCCTGGACCTCGCCCGGCAGATCACCGAACGGCGTTTCCTCGTGCCCACGGCGGTGCTTGCTGCATCCACCGGCGCCCTGGGTGCCGCCATCGGCTTCCTGCCCGCCCTGGCGACCCGGCACGGACTTGATCCCGTCGCCGGGACGGCCGCAGTGAGCGTGCTGGCCATCTCTTCGGCCATCATCTCGCCTTGGGTCGGAACGCGCCGCGACGTGCAAGGGATCAGCGACGCAGCGGGGATGAGGGCCGGGCTGCTGCTCACCGCCGCGGGCATCGGAATCGTGGCCGCCGCACCGGGACCCATCACCTTGTTCATCGCCGCCCTGCTGATCGGGGCCGGGATCGGAACGACTACCCCGCTCGCGTTCGCCCATCTGGCCGACACCACACCCCACGAACGGATGGGCAGGACCATGGGTTCAGCCGAACTCGGCAGGGAACTCGGCGACGCGGGCGGACCGCTGATAGTCGGAAGCCTCGCCACCCTTGGCGGACTGCCGCTGGGCCTGGGCGCGATCGCGCTGCTCGTAGGCGCAGCAAGCGCACCGAGGCTCAATCGAACCTGACCTTCAAGCACACCCCTTAGTGGTGTGCTTGCGTCTCCTGGAGCCGCTTGATGAACCAGCGTGATTGCTCGGGTCCGTAGGGAAGCACCGGGATCGCTTTGGTAGCGTCCGACGGCGTGTCCCGGATCGACTGCCTAGCCTGACGTACCGCTGTGGACATGGTGTCTGCCATGGTCTTCACGAACTGGTCGCTGCAAGGCTTGCCGTGGCCGGGGATCAGGAACTCGTAGCGGTGGCGCAGCGCCGAGATGTGCCGCAGGACATCTGCCCAGTCTTCCGGGTAGGAGTCCTCGAACGACGGGTGCGCGCCTTGTTCCACGAGGTCACCGGCGAAAAGGGTGCTGGGCGTGCCTACCAGGAGGTCGCCGTCGGTGTGGCCGCGGCCCAGGTAGAACAGGGTGGCGGTGAGTCCGCCGAGGTCAACCAGGACGGGTTGATCCTTGACGATCGCGTTGGGAATGACGAGTTCGACGGCGTCGCCCCGGCCCGCGGCCATCTCCGGTTCGGTGGCGGCGACGAAGCGGCGCTGGTGGTCGCCGTCGTCGTCGATTGTCGCCGCACAGTTGACGTGCCCCCAAAACTCGGTGACGCCGTCGTCGGCAAAAACGGCGTTGCCGAAGTAGTGATCGTAGTGCGCGTGGGTGTTCACGACGACCAGCGGCAGCTGGGTCTTTTCCCGGACGGCGGCGAGGATCTGCCGGCCTTGGCGGGGGCCGCAACCGGTGTCGATCACCATGGCTCGTTCCGTACCTACAACGAGGCCCGTGTTAAGCAGGCACCCTTCGGTCTCCAACACGTAGTTGTTAGGGCCGACTTCGAGCCATGCTGACATTGTTTCTCCGTCTGATACGTTCCGGCAGTGTTCAGGCCTCGATTCTACCCACGTAGAGCTGGGAGGATCGGGAGGAAAGGCACAGTTGGGACCGGGCCGTTCGAAATCGGTCGATGCGCACTGAGAAGGCTTGAGGAGCAATGCGCGGGGAGCTACGCTATCGGGGTTGGCGATTGCTGCTTGTTAACTAGTTGCAGCTAGGTTCGGCCGCCTGCCTGGGGAGGACATGATCGTGTTACCGGATACTTCGGACGGTGAAAAGGCCAGTGTCGATTTGGGCGTCGACGGTCTTCTCCATTTGCGCTGGCGGCGCGGGGTCGCCATTGAGGTTGAGGATGCGCGGGCGGCCATGGCGAAAGTCAACGAGCTCTGCCAACAGGAGCAGCATCCAATGCTTGTAGACATGGCCACGGTCGCTTCCGTTAGCCGGGAGGCCCGGGGTGTGTGGTCCATTCCCTGCGGCGCTTCGCGCATCGCACTGTTGGGTTCGTCGCCTGTTGACCGGGTCCTGGCGAACTTCTTCCTGGGAGTGCACGTCCCGCCTTGCCCCACCCGTTTCTTCACATCGCGCAGCGAGGCCCTGGACTGGCTTAATGCGGGTTCCTGAGCCCAGGATGTGCTTCTTGCTGCTGCCCGCTGAGAATACGTGACCTCGAGAGAGGGCGTTGAGGATCCGCGCCTGCAGCTATTGGTTGACGGCGTTGTCCGGTTGGCTGCCGGCGATCTGGACGCACGCATTGAGCCGTCGAAGCATCGTGATGACATTGACGCCGTCATCACCGGAGTCAACCTGCTCGCGGAGGAGCTGGGCCACATCCATGCGGATCTGGAGCAGCGGGTGGCCGCCCGCACGGCTATGTTGCGGCGAACGCAGGTTGAGCTGGAACAGATGGCCAAGACAGATGCCCTCACGGGCCTCGCGAACAGGACACTGCTTACCGAGCGGATCCAGCAAGCGACCCTGTCCAGCACGGATGGCGGAAAAGCCCCGGCCGTGTTGCTCCTGGATCTGGACTCCTTCAAGGCCATCAACGACATCCTGGGCCACAGCGCCGGTGACGCCGTGCTGGTGGAAGTTGCCAAACGGCTCCGCTCGGCCGTCAGGGAGCAGGACACTGTGGCCCGCCTGGGCGGGGATGAGTTTGCCATTCTCATTACCGGGGCCACGGAAGGGGAGATCCTTCGGATCGCGCACCGCGCATCGGAGTATCTGCAGGACAGCATGAGCATCGGAATAGAAACGGTCTGGGCGATGGCGAGCATCGGCGTTTGCATAGGCAAGCCCGGGGACCGGGCAGAGGCGCTGATGCGCGACGCCGATATTGCCATGTACCAGGCAAAGGCTCGGGGCCGGAATAATGTCCAACTCTTCCACCCGGACATGCTCGACGCCGTTCAGGAACGGTCGCGAATAACCGCCGAACTACGCACCGCTGTTGCGGGAGGCGAGTTGGGGCTGGTGTATCAGCCGGTGGTCGAGTTGGCTTCCAGCCGCGTCATCGGGGTGGAAGCCCTCCTCCGATGGCATCACCCTGTGCGCGGAACCATCATGCCGGGCAGCTTCATTGGCATCGCAGAAGAAACCGGCTTGATCTTCGAGCTGGGACGGTGGGTGCTGCATGAAGGTCTTGCCCAAATGAGCCGCTGGAGCCAAACAGACCCGGAGCTGACGGATTTCTGCCTGCACATCAATCTTTCCGCCGCCGAACTGCTTCGGACCGACTTGCTGGAGGACATCAAGGCAACGCTGGCCAAATATGGCGTGGATCCGCGGCGGTTGATCTTGGAGATCACCGAGACCGTCTTGATGTCGCGTGAAACCGTGCAGGAACAGGTCCTTAGCGGGCTACGGGAGCTCGGCGTGGGGCTGCAAATTGACGATTTCGGTACGGGCTATTCGTCAATCAGCTACCTCAGGTCGCTTCCGGCGGACACTGTGAAGGTGGATCAGTCCCTCATCAAGGACATGGAGCTGGACCCTCGGCAGCAAAAGTTCGTCTCCGCCATCCTGCAGCTGATTTTCGCTGCTGGGCTCAACGCAACCGTGGAAGGCATCGAAACCGCCGAGCAGGCGGCCCAGCTGGAGGCCATGGGTTGCCTCTACGGGCAAGGCTACTTCTTCGGCTATCCGGGGCCTCCCTCCGAAATACCGCGTCAACTCCGCCGGCCCGCACGGCGTCTGTAGAGTTAGCGCATGTCGAAGCTTTGGGACCAGATGTTGCTTGTCCCCACAGTAGTACGCCTCGCTTCCCGGGCACCGAGAAATCCGGACACCGCGTGGGAAGGATACTGGCGCGGAATCCGCACCACTGGCCGTTCCGGAGATGTGCTTTGGGACTCCGACTCCGCGGCCGAGCATGCTCAGTACTCCAACGCGATCGCGGCCCACTTTGATCCAGCTCTTCCGGTAGTTGACGTCGGGTGCGGCAACGGCACCCACACCCGCTGGCTTGCCGGCCTGTTTCCACGGGTTCTCGGAATCGACGTGTCCAACGGGGCGATCGAGATGGCGCGCAAGGAAGCGGAAGGCGTCCACAATGCCGACTTCATGGTTCTGGATGCGGCTTCGGCAGGTGCCGGAGAGGTCCTGTTGGAGCGGCTGGGGCCCGCCAACGTCTTTGTCCGCGGAGTCTTCCACGTCCTGAAACCCGGCAAGCAGGCCGCTATGGCCGCCAACCTGCGGACTGCCGTCGGGAACAGAGGCCGGGTGTTGCTGGCCGAAACCAACTTCCGCGGAACTAGCCTGGGCTACCTGACCGAGCTCGGCGCCACCCGGCAAAGCATTCCCCTGCAACTGCGGCGCGCCTTGGAGAACCTTCCCAGGCCCGGGCATTTCGGTGCTGCGGAACGGCACCGCGCCTTTTCGGATGCCGACTGGCAGTTGATTGCGGACGGCCCGATGAACATCGAGGTGGTCCCGATGAACGCCGGCGGCCTTCCGCAGTGGGTTCCGGGATACTACGCACTCCTGGCCGGCGCGGAAAATTCCGGAACAGATCACAATTGGGTGTAACTGCGCCCAGGTGCGCAGCGCGGCGTTACATCCCTATGAAGATTTCATTTCAATCCGGGGCGACCGGATTGTTCGGCTGTAGTGTTTGCTTTGTTGCAGGTCCCGGGCTCAGCCGGAACTCAAGGCAAAGGAATGATTCATGTCGACGCGCAAACCGTCTGCTCGTGCATTGACCGATTCAGGGATGCCGGCTAGTCCGGAGGCTACGGAGCCGCCCCTCGAGCAGTTGCGCGGGCTGCGCCTCCAGGTCCTGGAAATCATCGATGAAGTCTTAGGGGAATCTTCGCAAGCAACAGATGCGGTGCGCGAGGAACTTCGCCGGCACATTGCTGCCCACCCTGGGCGTCCGGAAGAGGCGCTCCTGGAACACTTGGCTTCGCTCAGGTCGGAACAGCCGGCCCCGCAAAACGAGCCAGAGTCACAGGACAACCCGGCCGCCCAAGGCGAGCCGGAGTCCCAGCACGCAAACAGCCAACACGCAATCAGCCAGCACCCAAGCAGCGCGCGTCTTGAGGCGGTGCTCCGGGACCACATGCTGATGACCGCCTTCCAGCCCGTATTCGACCTCAGTACGTCCACCGTGGTCGGCGCCGAGGCTTTGACCCGCTTCGTCAGCGACAGCGGAGACCCTGCCGATTACTGGTTCGCAGAGGCTGAGGACTCGGGGCTCCGAACGGATCTTGAATTCGCGGCGTTGGAGTCGGGGCTCGAGGCCGCGCTGAAGCTGCCGGCCCACCTTTTCGTGGCGTTGAAACTTTCCGACGAGGTGTGCCTGGATCCGCGCCTTCCTGGGCTTTTCGAGCAAACTCCGGTGGCTCCCGCGCGGGTCATCCTTGAAGTCTCCGGGAAGTTCCCCCAGGAGCAGGCCGCTTCGCTCGACGCGGCGGTGGCTCCGCTGCGGAGCGCCGGCGTGCGCTTGTCCATCGAAAACACGGGTTCCTTCTTCGCCGGGGCCAGCCATATCCTTCGGCTCAAGCCGGAGATGATCAAGTTGGAGCGGAATCTGACTGCGGGTCTCAACCAGGATTCCCTCCGGCAGGAACTTGTCGAGGCCGAGGTCGCGTTCGCGCGGGAGATCGGGGCGGCCTTGATTGCCCAACGCATCGAAACCAAGGACGAACTCGCCACTCTTGCAGATCTGGGAGTAACCCTCGGAGAGGGGTATCACCTTGGGCGGCCCTCGGTGCAGCCCAGCGAATGGGCAAAGTGGGGCGGGCGCTCCCGGCATCTCGCCTCCCCCGGCGGTCGCGGCAGAACCACTCGCAGCTGACGGTCGCGAACCCCAAAAGGGCCGCCGCTTCGGATAACTCAGGCAGCTACAGGCCGATCCGGGCCTCGGTGTTGTTCTATCAACCAGGCCGCCATCTGCTGTGCGCGCTTTGACGCCAGGACGTCGCCTTCGGTGGCCGAAATGATGGAGCCCTTCATCAGGATGTGCCAGGACCGCGCGAATTCCTCGGTGCGCTCGAGCCCGGCTTCCTCGGCCAGTTCCTGGATGTGTCCCCTGATCCTGGCGAGGTAGCCGATGCTGGCTTTCCCCAGCGGATGCTCACGGCCCATTTCGAGGAGGACGTTGATGAACGAGCACGCCTCAAAGTCCTCCCGCTGGAACCAGTCCCCGAAGACGTCGAAGATGGCGAGCAACTTCTCCTCGGCGGTGTCTCCCCGGCTCCGGGCATCGGAGATGATCAAATCCACGGTCCAGATCTGGTCGCGAAGCGCGAGGAATGCAAGAACCAGATCGTCCTTGGACGGAAAGTGGCGGTAGAAGGTGGCCTTCGCCACCCCTGAACGCTCGATGAGCTGGTCGACGCCGACCGCGCGGATCCCGCGCCGCGAGAACAGTTCGTAGGCGGCGTCCAGGATTCGATCCACCGCGTCATCACGGGTGGTGGTTTGTCCGGCTGGCGATGAAGACGGACCGGGTGCTTCCGAGGCATCTGGCGTGCTCATGGTAAGAGCAATCTTACTCGTACCCCGCCAAGACAGACCGGTCTGTCATAGCCCTTCTTGCGCCAACGCGGGGTCACTTACGGCCCATGTCGGGCAGCAACATAGGCCGTAAGTGACCCCGCGTTGCGTTGGACGCCAGTGCGCTCCCCTATTGCTTCTCTTGCGGCCTTCTGGTTCTCTGGCACTACCGGGCCGCCGCCGCGCTAATTCCGGTGTGGGCCGCGCCCCGGCTGAAGGGACGTGGGACCGCTATGACTTCTCTTTGGCTAGACGCGCGCGAGGCTTCCGCAGCCGCGAGCCCCGATGAATTTACGCCCGGGAACAGTTACGACGCCGTCGTGGTGGGCGCCGGGATCACGGGCCTGGCCACGGCTCTCATGCTGGCCCGGACCGGGAGCAGCGTGCTGGTCCTCGAGGCCCGGCATATCGGGGCGGTCAACACCGGCAACACCACGGCCAAGCTGAGCCTTTTGCAGGGCACCACGCTGTCCAGGCTCCGGAACCAGTATTCGGTGAACGTGGTCCGCGCCTACGTTGACGCGAACCGGGCAGGCCAGAAATGGCTGCTCGACTACCTCGAGGGCCGGGGTGTGCCGTTCCAGTACCGGGATGCTTACACCTTCGCCACCACACCCACCGGCGCGGAACACCTTGTCGCCGAGGCCAACGCTTCCCGGGCTTGCGGGCTCAACGTCAAGTCCACCCGCGAGACCGGGTTGCCGTTCGACGTCGACGCCGCCTTGCGGCTTGCGAAGCAGGCGCAGTTCAACCCCATGGACGTCCTGGATGCGCTGGCTGCGGATGTCCGGGCTGCCGGCGGCAGCATCGTGGAGGGTATCCGCGTCATGAATGTCCGCAACGGCGATCCCCTGACCGTGGTTACCAGGAAGGGCGAGGTCCGCGCCCGCTACGTGGTGCTCGCCACCGGGACACCCATCCTGAACCGCGGGCTCTACTTCGCGAAGCTGCGGCCTAACCGTTCGTACGCTGCCGCGCTGCGGCTGCCGGACGGCATGAGCCCGCCTCCCGGAATGTACCTTTCCGCCGAGCCGCCCACCCGCTCGCTGAGGGACTATCCAATGCCCGACGGCGGGACCTTGCTTTTGGTGGGCGGGTTCGGGCATGCGGGTGGCCGGGCGCCGTCCACGCAGGTGCACGTGAATGAGCTGCTCGGCTGGGCCCAACAGCACTATCCGGGTGCCGAGGTCACGCACACGTGGGCTGCCCAGGACTACCAGGCCGGGAACCTCATGCCGTTCTTCGGCCGGTTCCCCCGGGGCCGCGGAAAGATCTTCTTCGGCACCGGCTACAACAAGTGGGGCATGACAAACGGTGTTGCGGCGGCGCTGGATATCACCGCCGATATCCGTGGCGAAAAGCTGGAGTGGGCCCGCATCATCCACCACCGGGTGACAGGTCCCCGCGGCGCAGCGTCGACGATTTCGCTCAACGTGGAGACCCAGCAGCAGAATTTCCGGGACAAGGCCGCCTTGAAGGAGAAGCCGGCCATCACGGAGGAAACCCACCCCGCCGAGGGCACGGGCGTCACGGGACTTTTCCACGGGAAGCCCGCGGCTATCTGCACGGTGGATGGCGTGGTGTGCAGGGTGTCGGCGGAATGCGCGCACCTTGGCGGGATCCTGCACTGGAACGACGCCGAGAAGTCCTGGGACTGCCCCCTGCACGGTTCCCGTTACTCTGCGGCAGGCAAGCTGCTGGAGGGGCCGGCGACGCACAATTTGTTCAAGCTGCAGTAGGGGGTTATCGGGGAAAATTGGCGCCCCGTTGAACCGCCATCCATGATGAATGGATTTAGCAAATATACTAAGGAGGCACCTTCTTCTGGTCGGGTGCGCGTGCTGTCCTGAAGGAGGATGAATGGTACCCAAGCGCGTTACTTTGGCGGATGTTGCAAAGCTCGCCGGGCTTTCCACCACCGCCGCCTCGATGATCCTCAATGGGCGTCCCGATACCCGGCTGTCCAAGGATGCGCACGAGCGTGTGCTCGCGGCCGCGGCCGAACTGAACTATCGCCCCAACGTTGCGGCAAGAGGTTTGAGGACGCAAAAGACGCGGACCATCGGTTTCATATCGGACCGCGTTGCCACCACCAGATTCGCAAGCGGCCTGATCGAAGGTGCACTTGCGGCAGCGGGAGCCGCCGATCATGTCATGCTTGTGCTCGAAACCGGAGGCGAAGCCAAATTGGAAGCCTCGGCCCTTGAGGCCGTGCTCGATAGGCAGGTAGACGGAATCGTCTTCGCCTCCATGCGCGCTCGAGAGCTTTACATCCCCGAACTGCCTGCCGGAACGCGTTCAGTTCTTTTGAACGCCACCAGCCAGGGGCACGCTGTCAGTGTGCTGTCCGACGAGTACACCGGGGGGAAGACCGCGGTGGAAGTACTCGCGCGCCATGGGATCACCGAGGGGGTGGCCGTGCTCGGGTACTCCGAAGAAGCTGAGCAAGGCCTGTTCCGTTCGGTCGCCGTCAATCGCCGCGTGGAGGGCATCAAGGATGCCCTCGCCGAAAACGGGATTGATGTCCCCGTCTGGGAATCAGTCTGGCTCTGGGACGCGGATCCCGGTTATGCCGCGGCGAAGAAGATCCTCCGCCGGCACCCGGGCATCCGCGCCCTGCTGTGCATGAACGACCGGCTCGCGTTCGGCGCTTATCAGGCGCTTCAGGAGAAAGGTCTTCGGATTCCGGACGATATTTCGATCGTGTCTTTCGATAACGACGAGTTGGCCTCGTATCTGCGTCCTGGCCTCACTACGGTTGCCCTCCCCCACGAACAGATGGGCAGGGATGCCGTCCGTTTGCTCCTATCCGATGATGCGGCTCCAGGCGAGCGGCTGGTTCCGATGCCGCTGATCGAGCGTTCATCGGTCATTCGCTAGGCTTCCATGATTCTTCGCAGGGCGCGCACGATGGATGTCGCCCGGGGATCGTCTTGGTTTTCGAGGGTGTTCGTGACGTAGCCAAAGCCGACCTTATGAACGGGATCTGCGAAAGCGACCTGACCGCCCGCCCCGTCGTGCCCGAACGAAGATGAGGTGAGGAACTCCCGTCGCTCGGACGAGAGCATGAAGCCAGTTCCCCACCGGGGGTAAGGGCCCGGAAGCCACCAAACGGGCTCCCCCTCGCTCTGGACCTGGGTCATGTCATTGACGACATCGCTCTCCACGAGGGCGATGCCCTCCGTCGGAACCACCATCGCCGACCAGATCGTGGCGAGGCCAGCGGCGGTTGCGATGCCGCCTGCCCCCGGAACTTCGGCCTGATGCACCTCGGGTGAGTCGAATCCCGCGCCAGCCACAACCAGCTCGGGCGGGAACGCTGCTCCCAGCGTCATCGCCCGACCTGCCCAATAGAGGTCGTCCTCATTTGGTTGGCGGGTGCCGCTCGCTGGCGGATTCCGGATAGAGTCCCCCGCCAGGAGTCGGGCTACCCGCGGCTCCACCGACGGCGGTACCCCGATCCACGCGTCGACGTCCAACGGACCACTTACGGACTGTTGCAAGAACGAGCCCACGCTGGTACCAGTGATGCGGCGGATGACCTCTCCTACATACCAGCCGTAAGTCAGCGCGTGGTAGCCATAAGCCGTTCCAGGTTTCCACAGCGGCTCCTGCGTGGCCAGGACGGATACAATCGAGGGCCAGTCGAGCGCGGTCCCGAGACTGATGTCTTCGCGGGGCGCGGCAAGCCCGGCGCGGTGGCTCAGGAGCTGACGGACTGTGACCGCCTCCTTGCCGGCAGCCGCGAACTCCGGCCAGTAATCGGCAACCGGCCTGTCCAGCCCGAGCCGGCCCTGGCCAACGAGCATGGCAACAAGGACCGCGATGAGGCCTTTGGTGCAGGAGAAGATCACCGTAGGCGTATCACGTGCCCAAGGTCTCCCCTCGTGCCGGTCGGCGAGGCCGGCCCACAGGTCGACAACCGTCTCACCGCCGACCCTGATGTTCAGCGCAGAGCCGCCTTCGCCGTCACCGACGCTTTTACGGTAGGCATCGGCCACCGGGCCGAAGCCATCGGCCACGAACCCATTTACTTCATTCATGTGCATTTTCTCCTCGGATTTGGCGGGATCGGGGCGCGAAAGCTCAGCCCTTAACGCCGGAACTTGCCACGCTGGCGACGAAGGATCTCTGGAAGATCAGGAAGACAACAAGCACCGGCAACACGAAGAGGACTCCGAACGCTAGCACTGGCCCCCATTCCGGCGGCTGCGCGTTTTGGAAAACGCTCAGCTCAAGCGGAAGGGGCCGGAGTTTGGTGTCGGTAATCATGAGTACTGGCCAAAGATATTGGCCCCACTGGCCCAGGAAGGTCAGAATGGCTACCGTCGCGTAAGCCGGCAGGCTCATGGGTGCCACCACTTGGAAGAGCGTCCGCACCGGTCCGGCCCCATCGATCGTTGCCGCTTCTTCCACTTCCACGGGGATGCTGAGGAAGTACGTGTAGAAGAGGAAAATCGAGAACGCATTGGCCAGGAACGGCAGGGCCTGGACGTATAGTGTGTTCCGTTGACCGGAGAGCATGTAGTAAAGAGGCAGTGCCACCGCCTCGAACGGGATAATTGTCATGATGGTCACCAGGAGGAGCACGATGTTGCGTCCCCGCCACTTCATGCGTGCCAGCGCATAGCCGGCGAGCGAGTTCACCAGGAGGCCTCCGAGTACAACAATGGCGGTCACCGCCAGGGAGACCCCAGCGAATTGCCACACATACCCTGTGGTGTCGTTTGAGAACCGGTTGAACACGCCGGCATAGTTGTCGAGCGACAGGTCCGAGGGAACCAAGGCGCTCAGGCCGCCCAGGACCTTGTCACCAGGCCTGAGGCTTCCAACCAACAAGTAGTAGACCGGAACGAAGAAGATCAGGCCGAAGAAGACCAGCAGGGCATAGCGCCCGGTCGTCGAGAGCAGCCGGGACCGTTTGATGCTTCGGACGCGGGTCATCGGATGCTTCCTTCCTGACGGACAAGCCGGCGTTGGATGACGGCGACGATGGTGACAATGACGAGGAAGACCACGGCCATGGCTGCGCCTTGGCCGATGTTGTTCTGGTCATAGCCAGTAGTGATGACCTGGTACATCATTGTCTGGGTCGATTCGATGTCAACGGATCCGCTTTGGCCGAGAAGGTACACCTGGTCAAAGAGGCG
The DNA here is from genome assembly GCF_056398685.1 of Arthrobacter sp. 01T428. Lineage (NCBI taxonomy): Bacteria > Bacillati > Actinomycetota > Actinomycetes > Micrococcales > Micrococcaceae > Arthrobacter > Arthrobacter sp. 01T428. The sequence continues at coordinate 15,241 of NZ_JBFTPW010000035.1, forward strand.
GAAAGAGAAGACCGTGGTCAGCAGGGCCACGAAGATGAGGGTGTTTCGAATTCCGGGCACGGTAACGTGCAGGAATTGACTCCATCGTCCAGCGCGGTCCAGGGACGCAGCCTCATACAGGTCATGAGGAACAGCTTGCAGTCCTCCGAGGAGGATGATCATCTGGAAGCTCACGCTCTGCCAAATCGACATCACGATGATCGCCCCCATGGCAGTTGCGCTGCTTCCAAGCCAATCGTGCGGACCGATGGAACCGCCCGTGAACAGGGAGATTGCGGAATTCAGCAGACCGTGGTCATCCCGTGCGAAAATGAGCCGCCACACGACGGCAACCAGGGCCAGCGGGAAGACGAGCGGCATGAAGAACATTGTGCGGAACACGGCCATGCCACGGAGCTTGCCGTTCACCAGAAGCGCGAGTCCTAGGGCGAGCCCGGTCTGGACGGGCACCACCACGGCCGCGAAGGTGAAGTTGTTGCCCAGCGAATGGAGGAAGGCTGCGCTGATGTCAGGGTCGGCGAAGAGCCTTGAATATTGCTCCAGCCCGATGAATCGTGGGGCCCGGGTGCTATTGAGCTGAAGCCGGTAGAACGACATCGCGATCGCACCAAGGAACGGAATGGCGAGGAAAACAGCGAGAAGGATGAGCGCGGGAGCTGCCATCGCGGGGCCCATGATCGAATGGGACGAGAGCCGCCTTCGCCGCTGGGTGGGCGGCGGCGCCGTCCGCCCGGCCTGGGATCGAATAAGAAGAGTCATAACCTTGCCTTCGACGGCCGCCGTACGGGGTAGGCAAGCCCACCCCGTACGGTAGCGATCACTTGTAGTTGTTGTTGTCCGCGAAATCGCGGTCGATCGCACGTGCAGCCGCCTGGAGACTTGCAGCCACGTCGGCCCCGCCCCAGATGGCGGTAAGAGCCTTGCCGAACGATGACGTCACCACCGGGTAACCCGCCGTTACGGGCCGCGAAACGGCAACGCACTGCTGGGTCAGCCGATCCTCGGTGGGGCAAGCTGCGTCGAGCTGGTCCCGCAGGAAAGCCAGGGGCTTGCCTGCTCCGTAAAGCGGAGAGGATGCGGCTGTGGTCTTCGTCGCCGGCGGAGCCCCGTTAGCTGCGGTGTACGTGGAAACGACGGGGTCGCTCATGAGGAAGTCAAGCAATTTGCCCGCTGCCGCCCCGTTCTTCGTGTGCCCTCCAAGGCTCCATGCGATCGTTCCGGAACCGGTCTTTGCCCCCTTGCCAAAGTTGGGCAGCGGGCCCACGACGAGGTCGTTCCCGAGTGCCTTGTCATAGGCCGGGTACATCCAGTTGCCCATCCAGTTCAGCGCCACCTGGCCGGACTGAAAGGCCGTGCCGTCGCCGTCGGGGTTGGTGAACTGCTTCCACGAGGCGAACTTCTTCAGGGCATCCACCGCAGTGTCCGAATCAAGCGCACCGGAGGCCTTGCCGTTGGCTATCATCGGCGTGCCGGCAGACCACAGGACCGGAGAGAAGCCGTAAATGCCGTATTCGGAGCTCAGTCCGTTGTTCTCCGCGATGCCGAGCGGCTTTCCGTTCGGCACCACGGCGGAGAGCTTCTTGAGGACCTCGGTGAATTCGTCTGCTGTCCAGGCTTCAGACGCGCTCTTGGGCATCGTCACGCCAGCTTTGTCGAGCAGCTTCTTGTTGCCCCACATGGCCAGACCGGAGTTCATCATGCTCACGGCGTAGAGTTTTCCGTCCACGGTGTTCTGGCCTTTGACGGCGTCGGTCTGGTTCTGCACTGTGGCCGCTGAGACGTAGTCCGATAGTGGAGCGATCTTCTGTCCGTAGGCCAGGTTCGCGATCTGCGGTCCGTCCACTTCAAGGACATCGGGAAGATCAGCAGGACTGGAGGTCTGCAGGGCCTTCGCGAAAGAGTCGGCCGGCAGGAACTGCATCTTGACCTTGATGTCCGGGTGGCTGGATTCGAAGTCGGAGACGATCTTCTGGATCGCGGTGTTCTCTGCGGACTGGCCGTCCAGGGCCCAGACCTTCAGGGTGCCCGTACCGGATCCTGCAGAAATGTTCGATGCTTCCGAGGGCGAATCCGACGCCGATGGTCCGCCGCAAGCCGCCAAAGCGACTGAGACGAGCGCAGCAAGCCCGCCTGCTGCGATGCCTCGCAGCCGCGGACGCGGGGTTGAACGGAGGGTACTAACTGTCATAGCGGGTGACTCCTTCGTCGTGTACTCCAGGCCGGAGGTTTGTGCCCGGCGGCACATCCTCTGTCCTGTCCTTGAATAGATGGCTAAATAATTTGCTAAATGGATTTAGCTATGGTGACGAACCTCTCCCAAGTTGTCAAGAGGAGTCCTGTTTTTTGCCTGCCGTTACAACGTGGGCAGGAGGTATGTCAGGTGCGCTCAGTCCCGCCGCACGGCGCGGAGCGCGTCAATAATCTGCGTCGCGCGATCGTCGCCCGCTTCCATCCAGTTGGTGATGAAGGCAAAACCGGTCTTCGAATCGGGGTCCGCGAAGGCTACCTGCCCGCCGGCGCCGTCGTGGCCGAAGCTTCGGGGGCCGCGGTATCTCCGGGCTGCGGAGTCGAGCTGGAAACCGGCGCCCCAGCGCGGCCACGGACCGGGCGCGTGGTAGACCGGTGCGCCTTGGCTCATCGGCACAAGAGCACGATCGAGCGTCGCGTCATCGAGAAGACGGGCGCCCTCTGTGTCGACGATAGTCGCGGACCAGATGGACGCGAGTGCATGTGCTGTCGCCACGCCGCCAGCCCCCGGAATCTGGGCCGCGCGCACTCGGGGGTCGTTGAAACCGGTGCCGTCCCCTACAAGCTCAACGGGCAGCGCACCCCCGAGAGTCATCGCCCGCAGAGTCCACTCGTCCGGCGCGTCCCGGAGCAGGCGCCCGGCTTGCGCCTGGCTCTCACCCACTTGGATATGCGCGACTCGGCCAGCTTCGGAGGCCGGCAGCCCTATCCATGCATCCCGGGTCCACGGGGCGGTCGCACGGCGGAAGTAGTCGCCGACCGACTCGCGTGCCACACGGCGAATGACTTCCCCGACGAGCCACCCATGCGTGATCGCATGATAGGCGTAGCCGGTGCCAGGTTTCCAGAGCGGGTCCTGCTTTGCCAATTGCCCGGTCACGTACTTCCAGTCGAGGATCTCCTCGGTCGTGAATGAAACCCGGGGAGCCGAAAGGCCAGCCCTGTGGGCGAGGAGCTCGCCCACGGTGACTTTCTCCTTGCCCGCTGTGGCGAACTCGGGCCAGTAGCGGTGGACTGGGGCGTCGTAGCAAAGCCGCCCTTCCTGGACCAGCCTGGCGGCAAGGATCGAGACGAGCCCTTTGGTACAGGAAAACACCACTGTAGCGGTGCCTTGCTCCCACAGAGATCCCGTATTTTCATCCGCGACTCCGCGCCAGAGGTCCACGACGGTTTCTCCACCGACGAGGATGGCCAGGGCCGCGCCCATGGTTGGACGGCCGTCGAATGCTCGGGTGAAAGCTTCGGCTACGCGCTCGTAGCCAGGGGCGATAGTTCCTTGTGTCTGCATCACCTAGCAGCCGGCCTCTCGTGACGTTCCGTGGCGAGCACGAAGGCCTCACCGTCCCATTCCAGATCGAGTGGATCGGAAATTCGGCCGCCGAAGCCACCCTCGGCGGAAAGGTTCTCGAAGGCAAGAAGAACCGGACGCCCTGAACGGTTATGCACGATCCGACCACTGTAGAGGTGCTCGTCTGCCAGAAGTCTGGCTTGGTCGAGGTCGAAGGGACCCAGTGGAGACGCGGCGGGGGCGAGCCATATCCCGCCCGGTAGTCCCGCCCGCGACCCGGCGAGATGATTCCCGTCGCACGAAAAAAGCAGCCAGTGGCTCCCAGACAGCTCGACGATTTGGGGAACTTCGAGGTGAGCGAACCCGGCACTTCCTGTCAGCGCCGGGCCCACACTCCAGTTCTCAAGGTCGTCGGAACGCGCATATCCGATAACACCCCGGTTTCGTTCGTCGGGTCCGCTCCTGCCGCGGGCGGTGATGAGCATATGCCAGGATCCATGCGGGCTCTGAAATACCCAAGGGTCGCGCCAAGCCTCTTCATGCCAGACGCCGTCGTCCAAGGTTTCATAGCAGCGCGGATCAGCATTCAGGGCGAAGTCGTCGGACTTGTGCCAGGCATGCAAGTCTGGAGAAACCGCTACGCAAATGGTCTCGATGTTAGTGATCGCGTCCGGACGTAGGAATCTCGAACCCGTATAAAACATCCGCCAGAGCCCATCGTCCCCACACACAACACTTCCCGTCCAGGTTGCCGAGGAGTCCGGTTCCGACGGTTCTCCGTGGACGAGGACTGTGCCGTGGTCCCGCCAAGTACGCAGATCCGCGGAGGTGGCATGGCCGATGGATGCGTTGCGGTGCCGAAGGTCAGGGTTGCCGAGCGATTTCGGGGCCTGTAGGTAGTACAGATGGTATGCCTCGCCATCGTCGGCGAGCCAGAAATCCCAAACCCAGTGGTCGTCTTTTGCGAAAGTCATCCGGCCAGCACCTGCTGGTGCGTCGCATCGGAATCATGTCGCCGGATGGCGGTCGAAGGCATAAAGGTCTCCCTTGTCTTTGTGCTCTGAAGAGATTGGTCAGAAGGCGTGCCCTCCAAGGCTAAATCCATTTAGCGTCATGTTCAAGACCTAGATACGAGTGTCAAGCGGCATGTCGGAAGTGTCTTCTTGGATGGGTTCGCGCATGGCAATGACGCCAACAAGTGCGGGCACGACCCTGTGCACGGCTCGCGGTTCACGGCCGCGGGGAGGTTGTCAGAAGGACCGGTGTCAACAGCTTGATGAAGATGCAGCGGGGCCTGAGATGTTGAACGCCGGTCCGCTGCAAGCGGACAGAGAGATCCTCGGGGTCCGAGAGCGAGTCGCTCCGCCGCTCAGCTTGGGTTGAGGCTTAAGCGTGCCGCCTCGGTCGCCTCGAGAGCGTCGGGGTCGGAGGCGAAGAGGGTTCCGGGCGGCAGTGGTTCGGCGTCGACGTCGTCATAGATCGAAGCGAAATTGGTGTTGAACGCCTTTGCGGTGGGGCCGCCGACAATCGCTTTGACCTGTTGGGCGATCGAGTCTCCCGGAATGGCGACAACCACGACGTCGGCGCCGGTAGCATCGCCGCCGTCCCGGCCAAGCGCAGTCACGTCGTGGCCTGTAGCCGTCCGGCGTCGCGCCAGCGCGCCGCCGACGCGACCCCGCCCAATCACGTAATCCTCATGGATTCCACCTACTTATTCGAAGCAAGTGCCGACGAACGACACCTCTCGGAGGCATCACCGCCGACTAATCGCTGGGGCCCACCGGCTCGTGGCCACCGGATTCACTACTCGAATTTCGTTCGGCGTCGCGGCAATCATCGCAGCGACCGACGAATTGATGAGGGCAATCGGGCCGGCCATCGCCCTCCCCGCGGAGCAACGTAACTTTCATTCCGGCATCGTAGTCCCCCGCGCGGGCCGCCGGAAGGCTTCGCGGCCCGTGTCCTTCCGGGGGAACTGCGAGAGACCAACGAGGCGTAGATCGAGAAATCTAACCACAGCCGACTCGCTAATCCTCCTTTTGAAATGCAAATTTAAGAACTCACGTAAGACGAGTTTTGCTCGAAATTCCCTTCCAACAAAGGTAAAAAGACCGTATGATTTCTTGCAAGCTGCGGGTCTCAGGGGGCACCTATATGAATAGGAGCCTCAATTGCGACGTCTACCGGCACATGCAGGTAGTGCCCAAAGGAACACGGCACCCCAGGAACAGGAAGATCAGCGGATACGAGCTGATACCGGCCGTGGAGTCCAGCCTGTCGCCTGGGATCAGGGGTTGTCGCCCGGGCCAAGTGCCCTTCCGCTGCATGAAATCGCCAAGAAGTACGACGGCGTGGATGTGATGGACGGGAACGCCCCCGGAACCGCGGCAGTCCAAACGCAATCCCCCTCGGGTGCGGTACGGATTACCGTTCCCGGCAAGAAGTCAGAGACGAGACCTGCCCAGCTTAAGGGCGTCCCGATCGGGCACTTTATTGGCGAAGGCGCACCACTTCTAACAACCGCCCTGTCCGGCGCGACAACGACCACCTACAGCACCCCACACGGCTCGCAAACGCTGATCACGGTCGAATCGGACAAAGCACTGCGCGATTACCGATTCCCATTAGCTCTCGCGGCCGGATCCACCGCGAAGGTGGAAGCTGACGGTTCGGTACCGTGGCCAGTCCTCGCTCTCACCGGCGCCGAGTTGCAGGTGCTAGCGGGACTCTCGGCCGCGGTGTTCGTCGGTGGAACGTGGGTAGGCTGCACATTCAGCAAGCTAACCGGATGGATCGCAACGGTCGTGAATCTGATTTGTAGGGTGAGCGGTGTTAGCGGAGCCATATCGGCCATCGGTATCGTCAGTGGCGCGTCCAGGGGCGCCAGTCTGGTTGCCACAAAGTGCTATGGAATCAACCTTTCTAAACCGTCCGCTCCGCTCCGGGATATGCCTGGTAGAGACTGCGGCTTCTGAGAGAAGGCAATTGTGAAATGGTACTCGTGCGCGCATGCGCCGATGTTTGGAGCATCCTTGGCGCCCCTTTTTATGACCAATTGGGACCTGTGGCTTCAAATCCTCTTGCCATCTCTGGTCCTGGTTTCCTACGTGATCAATGAAGTAGTACTTCACCGGAGGAAGAAGGCCGCGCGTGCGCGCGCAGCCGAGCTGGATCACGCCGACCCTATGGTGCACGCCTACCGCGAGCCGGATTCGTGAACTCTGGTGAGATCTACTAGGACAGGGGTTTCAAATTGACCGCGAACGTAAATGGTACCGAAAGCGGCATCCGGTTTTCCCGACTGTGCGTAATTGTCGGGGTCATTGGGGGCGTCCTGACAGTCCTTCACCCGCTGCTGGGGGCAGCGCTGTCCGTGCTTGCGTTGGTGTGGGCTATTGCCGGTCAGCGCAGCACCGGTCAGCACGCGTACCGCATAGCACTCTTAGTCAGTCTGGCCGCTCTGGTGATGAACATTGCAAACACCACATATTTTTGCGCACGTAAGAAACCGGCTACTCATTATTGGCGTGATAGTTTGCGCGGGCGGGGTTCTGGGTGGATGGACTATGGGACACAGGACGGATTCAACCGGTCGTCGCAACACCTCGATTCTGGAGGTAGCGATGGGCAGGCCAGCAGGCTGGATGAAGGCGTTGACGGGCAGATCTGCGATGAAATCACCCGGGAAGCCGTCATTACGGCGGGACACCGAGCGGGCGTTCTGG
>NZ_JBFTPW010000036.1:0-17613 GCF_056398685.1 Arthrobacter sp. 01T428
ATTCCGATTCCGCCGGGCCACAGGCCCCGCAGCGCCGCCCCCGGCACCAGGGATACCCCTCATGCCAGGCCGGCGCTGCGCGGCCGCCCGGCGACAATGGCCCGGTCCGGACGGGCAGGGAACGAACGCCCTCACTTCATATCGTCTAACTAGCACTAGATGTCGTTTTGACGCCTCATAACGGCACTAACTGCGAGCTAGTTGGGTGGGGAACAGGCGGTTAGTTCCACTCGGCGGAGCGCACCAGGATGCAGCCGGAGTCGGGGCAGAACACGATCTCGTCCTCGGCCGCGGCCTTGACCTCGGCGAGGTCGCCGGGGCTGAGCGTCATTCCCGAGCCTTCGGACTTGCCGTGGAAAAGCCGGGCGGCCCCCACACCGCGCTTGGCAAGGGTCTTTTCGTAGATGGCCAGCATCCCGGCGTCGAGCCCTTCGGCGAAGCCGGTCCTCTGGGCGCGTACATCCGTCTCTTCGGAAACAATCTCGGCGATCGCGGCGTCCAGCTCGGCACGGATCCCGGAGAAGGACCCCTGGATATCATCGACGATCTGCTGTTGCGCCGCTTGGCGCTCCCGGAGTCCGTCCAGGCGTTCGAGGATTTCCAGCTCGACATCCTCAAGGTCCGAACGGCGCTTGTTCAGTGATGCGATGTCGCTTTGCAGCGCGACGAGGTCCTTGGAAAGTCCGGTGCCGCTGTTCAACCTGGCTTCGTCCCGTGCAATGCGGCTAGCCACTTGCTCGACGTCGGCCTCAGACCTGCGCAGCTCTGTTTCGGCGTCGTGGACGGCAAGTTTCGCGGTTCCAAGGGCACCGTTGGCCACACTGAGGGCGTCCTGAAGATCAGTGATGCGGGGGTCTGTCTCCAACGTGCGGCGGCGGTTCGCCAAGGATTTGAGCTTCGCATCCAACCCCTGCAGTTCGAGCAATTTCAACTGTTCCGCCGGTGCTGCCTTGGCCACGCTTACCTCCGCTTGATCGTGCCAGGGTTGGTATTCAGCCCCAGCCAGGCCTTGGGCCTGTTTGTCTCGACTCTATCGCCTAGAGCGCTCCCCTGCCTCGCCCGCCAGGCCTAGCCGGGAGTCAGAATGAAGTCCCACGGATCGCTGTTGGTGGTTGCCACACGGATCTCGACGTCGTGGCCTTGGTCCGCGAGCACGTTGCCGAGCGCTTCGGCCGCGGCGGGCAACCAGAGCCACTCGCTCGCGAAATGCGATACGTCAACAAGGTACGGCCTCCCGTCAACGGCAGCTTCGCGCGCCTCGGACGCCGGGTGGTGCCGCATATCCGCGGTGACGTAGATGTCCGCCTGGCTGGCCCGGACGGCGTCGAAGAGGCTGTCTCCGGCGCCGCCGCAAACGGCCACACGGCGCACCAGCCCGTCCTTGTCCCCGGCGACCCGCACGCCGCCGGCCACCGAAGGCAGGATCTCGAACACCCGCGCGGCAAAGTCTCCCAGGGTCATGAGTTCGGGCAAGTCGCCGACCCGGCCGATCCCCTCTTCCGGCAGGCCGTGGGCCGCAGGCGCCAGCGGGACAACGTTGTCCAGCCCGAACGCGTCGGCGAGGACATCGGAAACGCCACCGACGGCGGAGTCCCCGTTGGTGTGCACGGTCAGCAGCCCGGTACCGGACTCAATGAGCCGATGGACGGCGAGGCCCTTGGCGCTCGTGGCAGCAACGGAGGTGACGCCCTTGAGCAGCAACGGATGGTGCGTCACGAGGAGCTCGGCGCCCCATTCAATGGCCTCTTCAATGGCGGCGAGGGTCGGATCCACGGCGAACATGACCTTCGTGACGGTAGCGGTTGGCCGTCCGACAACCAGTCCTACCTCGTCCCATTCCTCGGCAAGCGATTCCGGCCAGAGCTCCTCCACTGCCAAGAGGACCTGACCGAGCGTGGGGGTACCTGGCGTCCCGGCTGCACCGTTCTCCGATTCTTCCCCGGATCCCGTATCTGCAACCGCGGTGTTCACAGCTTCCATACATTACATTCTTGCGCATCCGGCGGCCAAGTCGCGCTTGCGGCCATCGGACTGTTTGAGATTGTGCCACCGGCGGGATCTGCTCCGTCACACTCCCGTAAGGTTGTGCGGGAATCATCCAGGACTCCCGGCCATTGAAGAGATCATGAAAACTTTTGTACTTGGCGGAGGCTGCTTCTGGTGCCTCGACGCTGTCTATCAGAAGACCAAGGGCGTCAGTTCCGTGGTTTCCGGCTACACGGGCGGGCACATCCGCAACCCTGACTATTACGACGTCTGCTCCGGAATGACGGGTCACGCAGAGGTCGTCGCAGTGACTTTCGACGAGGACATCATTCCGGCGGACATCATCCTCGACATGTTCTTCGCCTTGCACGATCCCACCACGCTCAACCGCCAGGGCTACGACGTCGGAACCCAGTACCGTTCCTCGATGTTCTACACCACCACTGAAGAAAAGATCCTCTTCGAGGAAGCCATCCTCCGGAACCAGGAACTGTGGTCCAAGCCGATTGTGACCGAGGTGAGCAGGCTGCCGGAATTCTACGAAGCCGAGTCCATCCACCAGGACTACTACGCCAAGTTCCCCGAGCAAGGTTATTGCCAGGTCATCATCAACCCGAAGCTCGCCAAGGCCCGGAAATATTACTCTTCGTGGCTCCGCGCGTAGCAGCGTGTAGCACCGCTCGTTAGGCTGACCTCAGCAGTAGCTATTTCAGCGAATTCAGAGAATAGGCATGATTACATGGCACGGATCTACGACGACGTCACCCAGCTGATCGGCGGAACCCCCCTGGTCCGCTTGAACAGGCTCACCGAAGGCTTGGACGCCACGGTTGCCGTGAAGCTGGAGTTCTACAACCCCGCCAACAGCGTCAAAGACCGTATCGGCGTGGCGATTGTCGACGCCGCCGAGAAGTCCGGTGCGCTGAAGCCGGGCGGCACCATCGTCGAAGGAACGTCGGGCAACACCGGCATCGCGCTGGCCCTGGTCGGTGCGGCACGCGGTTACAAGGTCATTCTGACGATGCCGGAAACCATGTCCACCGAGCGCCGCGTCATGCTGCGCGCCTACGGTGCGGAGATTGTGCTGACCCCCGGCTCTGAAGGCATGCGCGGCGCCGTCGAGAAGGCACAGGAGATCGTCGCTAACACGGAGAACTCCATCTGGGCCCAGCAGTTCGCCAACGAGGCAAACCCGGCAATCCACCGCGCCACCACGGCCGAGGAAATCTGGGCGGACACCGAAGGCGGAGTGGACATCTTCGTCGGCGGCGTCGGCACCGGCGGCACCATCACCGGCGTCGGACAGGTCCTGAAGGAGCGCAAGCCCGAAATCCAGATCGTGGCCGTTGAGCCCAAGGACTCCCCCATCCTGAACGGCGGCGCCCCGGGCCCGCACAAGATCCAGGGTCTCGGCGCGAACTTCATTCCGGAAATCCTTGACACCAACGTCTACGACGAGGTCCTCGACGCAACCCTTGAGGACTCCGTGGCCACCGCACGCGCCCTCGGCACCAAGGAAGGCATCCTGGGCGGCATCTCGGCCGGCGCGGCTGTCTGGGGTGCGCTGGAGCTCGCGAAGCGTCCGGAGAACAAGGACAAGCTCATCGTGGCAATCGTTCCCGACTTCGGCGAACGTTACATCTCTACGGTGCTTTTTGACGATATTCGCGGCTGATTGCGGACCCCGCGCAACCGCTTTCTTTCATTTCCTGTAGAAAGGTCTTTGTGAGCTTCTTCGCAAGACTTATGGAGGACCTCGAGGCCGCCCGGTCACATGACCCGGCGGCCCGAGGCTCCTTTGAGAACTTTTTTGCCTACTCCGGCCTGCATGCCATCTGGGCGCATCGCCTGACGCACAAATTGTGGCAAAACCCCGAGCTACGCTTCCCGGCGCGGCTCATTTCCCAGCTTGCCCGGTTCCTGACCGGGATCGAGATCCACCCCGGTGCTACCATCGGCCGCAGGTTCTTCATCGACCACGGCATGGGTGTGGTGATCGGTGAGACGGCCGAGATCGGCGAAGACGTCATGATCTACCACGGCGTGACGCTGGGTGGCCGTTCCTTGGCCAAGGTCAAGCGCCACCCCACCATCGGAGACCGCGTCACCATCGGAGCCGGGGCCAAGGTCCTTGGTCCCATCACCATCGGCGCGGACAGTGCCATCGGCGCCAACGCCGTCGTGGTCAAGGACGCACCGCCTGAGTCGATCATCACCGGTGTGCCCGCAACGTGGCGGCACCGTGATGCCAAGAGCGAAACGAAACCCGCCGTCGACCCCGCCGAGTACTACATCGAATACCGGATCTAGCCGGAAAAACGTTTGTAGGCGTTCCAGAAAACCGTGTCGAAGGCCCGGTCGGGAAGCACCCTCCGCAAGGCCAGAATGGTCCAGGCTCCCCTGCCCACCGGGTATCGGGTCCTGGGCCTTCCCGATGTTGCCGCGTGCACGATAGCGCGGGCCACGGTACGCGGGCGGGTCGAAAGCGCAGTCCCCGACGTCGACGCCAATGCAGCCGCCACGATCCCGGCCTGCCCGCGATACGGTCCGTGTCCCGAGACAGTCAGCAGGCTCTCCCCCGCGATGGTTCCCCATTCCGTGTCCGTGCCCGCGGGCTCAATGATTGCCACGTCGATGCCATGGGGCTTTAGTTCAAGGCGCAGGGAGTCGCTGAGGCCCTCGACGGCGAATTTTGTTGCGTGGTACCAGGCGCCAAGGGGTTCATACATTTTGCCGCCGATCGAGGACACGTTGATGATCCTGCCGGAAGCCGCAGCACGCATCACGGGAATCACCAGCTGGGACATCCGGGCGAGGCCGAAGACGTTGACCTCGAACTGGCGCCGGCCCTCATCCAGCGGCACCTCTTCCAAGGAACCATAGGACCCGTATCCGGCGTTGTTGACCAGTACGTCGATCCGTCCCTGCTCTGCCAGGACAAGATCCACGGCGGCCTTCATCGAGTCATCCTCGGTGACATCCAGGGACAACACCTTGATTCCGTGGGCTTTGAGCGGTTCCATCTTTTCGACCCGCCGAGCGCCCGCGTACACGACCATTCCCGCCTTGCTGAGCTCGACGGCGGCTTCGAAACCGATTCCGGTTGACGCACCTGTGACAAATGCGACGCGTTGCGGCATGGACTGCTCCTCGTGTGACGGGGTTGAATGTGCACGACCCGCCTACGGCAAAGGCCGGCGCCTCCACAGTAACGCGGAAGTGCCGGCCTTTGTCATGAACCGAGTGGGGCAGCAGGGTCAGTCTTTACCTACGTGGCTTGGAGTCGACACGAAAGGGCCTGCCCCAATCGCTAGTGGGTGTCGACTGCCGAGATCTCGGACTTGTCTTCGCCCCACAGGGTGTGGAAGGTACCCTCGGCGTCAACGCGGCCGTAGGTGTGCGCTCCGAAGAGGTCGCGCTGTCCCTGAATGACTGCTGCAGCGAGGCGCTTGCGGCGAAGTCCGTCGTAGTAGGCCAGCGAGGAGGAGAACACCGGAACCGGGATGCCCAGCTGGACAGCCGTTGCCACCACGCGGCGCCATGCCGGCAGCGCGCCGGCGATCGCCTTGGTGAAGGCCGGAGCGAACAGCAGGTTGGCCGGCTTCTCCACGGCAGCGTAGGCGTTGGTGATCTCCTTGAGCAGCTCGGCCCGGATGATGCAGCCGCCGCGCCACAGGGAGGCGATTTCATCGAGCTTGAGGTCCCAGCCGTATTCCTTTGCGGCGGAGGTCAGCATGTCCAGGCCCTGGGCGTAAGAAACCAGCTTGGAGGCGTACAGCGCCTGGCGCACGTCCTCGACGAAGTTCTCGGGGACCTCGACGGCGATTTCCTCGCCGGCGAGCAGCTCCTGGCCAAGCTTGCGCTGTTCTGTCTGGGAAGAGAGGGCACGCGCGAAGACGGACTCGGCGATGCCCGAAACCGGGGAGCCGAGCTCGAGGGCGGAGATGACCGTCCAGCGGCCGGTGCCCTTCTGGCCGGCAGCGTCCACGACGACGTCGACGAACGGCTTGCCCGTCTTGGCGTCGACGTGCCCGAGGACCTCTGCGGAGATCTCGATCAGGAAGGAAGCAAGTTCGCCCTTGTTCCATTCGGCGAAGATCTTGGACTGCTCGGCCGGCTCGATGCCGGCGCCGGAGCGCAGGAGATCGAAGGCTTCGCCGATAACCTGCATGTCGGCGTATTCGATGCCGTTGTGGACCATCTTGACGAAGTGGCCGGCGCCGTCGGTGCCGATCCAGGCGCAGCAGGGCTGGCCGTCAACCTTGGCGGAGATCTTTTCGAGCAGCGGGCCCAAAGCGTCGTAGGACTCCTTCGAACCACCGGGCATGATGGAGGGGCCGTTCAGGGCGCCCTCTTCGCCGCCGGAAACACCGACGCCCACGAAGTGCAGGTCCTTCTCGGCCAGCGCGGATTCGCGGCGGCGGGTGTCCTCGTAGTGCGAGTTGCCGGCGTCGATCACGATATCGCCGGGCTCGAGCAAGGGAACGAGCTGGTCGATGACGGCGTCAACCGGCTTGCCGGCCTTCACCATGATCAGGACGCGGCGGGGCTTCTCGAGGGAGTCCACGAGTTCCTGGAGGGTTTCCGTGCGGATGAAGTCGCCGTCCGTGCCATGCTTGGCCAGCAGGGCGTCGGTCTTTTCGACGGAGCGGTTGTGGAGGGCAACGGTGAAGCCGTTGCGGGCCAGGTTGCGGGCCAGATTGGCGCCCATCACCGCGAGGCCGGTGACACCGATGTGTGCTGACATCAAAACTCCAATTCATTCTTGTGCATCGAGTCCTGCTAGGAGCGAGGAAACGCTTTCTAGAGCAGTAGCTGGAATAAACCATACGTATTCGGACCACGTCTGGGAAAGTTGCGCCCACGTTTTGGAAACGTCCGCGTCACAAAAGAGTCTATGTTGCGAGCTCGTGCTGTGGGGAGTTCACCGTCGCTCGGGCTTCCAGTGGCGGAACCATCAACGCCACTATGCTTACGACTATGTCAACCAGTCTCCACTACCGCGCTGTCGAGCATCTGGGTACCCGGATCGTCGGCGGTAAGCTCCCTACCGGTCACGTCATGTTGGCTGAACACCTTGAGGACGAGCTCAAAGTGTCGCGGTCGGTGGTGCGTGAGGCTGTCAGGGTGCTGCAGTCTTTGGGACTGGTGGAAACCATCAAGCGTGTTGGCATCCGTGTCCTCCCCGCGCACCGCTGGAATCCCTTCGATCCGCTGGTCATCCGTTGGCGGCTGGCCGGAGAAGGCCGCGGCGCCCAGTTGCGCTCCCTCGCCGAACTCCGCTCCGCCGTCGAGCCCGTAGCGGCGGAACTGGCCGCGGAAAACGCTCCGGAGTCCCTGCGCAGCGAACTGGTGGACATTTCCCTGGCTATGCGGGAAGCAGGCCGTGCGGGCGACATGCCCACCTTCCTGGACCTCGACATCCGCTTTCACGCCCTGGTGCTCTCCGGTTCCGGCAATGAAATGTTCGCGAACCTGATCGGGCAGGTCACTGAGACACTCACCGGCCGGACCGTTCACGGCCTCATGCCGGAACATCCGAAGGAAGCGGCCCTGCAATGGCACCTGGATGTAGCCCAAGGCATCCGGGACCGAGACGGCGACAAGGCCCGCGAGGCCGCCTCCAACATCATGCGGGAGACCATCGCGGACCTGTCACCAGACTGGGAAGGCCAGCCACGGGTATTTGTTCCAGTCGAGCGGCGCTGACGGCTGAACGCCCGCGCCGCCCGACTCATCGGCTGAGAGCCTATGCCACAGGCTGGAAGTTCAGCAGGACCTTCCCCGATTCGGCCGAGTTCTTGGCCACTTCGAAGGCCTCCAATCCACGGTCCAGCGTGAATTCGTGCGTCACCACCGGGTCCACGTAGAGCGAACCGTCCGCAAGGGCGGCAATGACCTCGTCGATCTCGTTGTTGAAACGGAATGAGCCCAGCAGTTCGAGCTCGCGGGTGATGGCCAGCGAAATGAAGACCGGCTGCGGTCCGGAGGGCAGCAACCCGACCATAACCACTTTCCCGCCGCGGACTGCGCCCTTGATGGCCGATGCCAGTCCGAAGTGGCTGCCGGAAGACTCGATGACGACGTCGGCTTCCACCGCGGCGATCGCCTCGGCGTCGTCACCCTTGAGGACCTCGTCGGCGCCCACTGCGCGCGCGATCTCAAGAGGTTTGTCGTGCATGTCGACGGCCACGATCCGGGCTGCCCCCGCGCGCTTGAGGACGGCAACTGCCAGCGCGCCGATCGGACCGCTTCCGATCACCAGCGCCGTCTTCCCGGCAACGTCCCCTGCGCGGGCGACGGCGTGCCAGGCGACACTGGCCGGTTCCACAAGCGCCGCCGTGCGCAAGTCCAGCGTGGCCGGGAGGGCCCGGAGCATGCGGGACGGCAGGGTGGCGTAGCGGCTGAAGGCGCCGTCCGTGTGCGGGTACCGCGCGGCGCTCCCGAGGTAGGTGCAGCCCGGGGAGAGGTTGGGCCGGTCTTCCGGATACTTGGCGGCACCCGGGGCCGGCGTCGCGGGGTGGACGGCGACGGGCGTTCCGGCTGCCGGGCCGCTGCCGTCCGCGGCCTGCTGGACAACGGTCCCGACGATTTCGTGACCGAGCACCATCGGAGCCTTGAGGATCGATTCCCCCGCCGCGCCATGGAGCCAGTAGTGCAGGTCCGAGCCACAGATGCCCCCATAGGCGATCTCGACAACGGCCTGGTCCGGGGCGGGAACAACGAGGGCTATGTCCTCGATGCGAAGGTCGCCGGCCGCGTGCGCCACGACCGCGGGTGAAGACTGCGGAAGCTGGAAAGCGCTCATTAGACGACCACCGTCATTCCGCCGTCGACGAAGATCGTCTGGCCGTTGACGAAGTTCGACGCCTCGGAGGCAAGCCAGACTGCCGGACCGGCGAGATCCGCCACGGTGCCCCACCGGTGGGCGGGCGTCCGGCCGAGGATCCAGGAGTTGAAGTCGGGATCGTCCACGAGGTTCTGGGTCATCTCGGTGTGGATGTAACCGGGGGCGATGCCGTTGATCTGAAGGCCGGAGGCCGCCCATTCCGCGGTCATGGCGCGCGTCAGGTTGCGCAGCCCGCCCTTCGCGGCGACATAGGGGGCGATCGTTGGACGTGCCAGGTCAGTCTGCACGGAGCAGATGTTGATGATCTTGCCGCGGCCCCGCGGGATCATGTGACGGGCGGCTTCGCGCCCTACGAGGAAGGCGCTCGTGAGGTCGGTGGTGATGACCCGCTCCCAGTCCTTCACATCCAGGTCCAGCATCGGAACCCGGTGCTGGATACCGGCGTTGTTGACGAGGATATCGAGGGGGCCGACGTTCTCCTCGACCCAGGCGATGCCCCGGGCCGCTTCAGTATCGCTGGTGACGTCGAACGCACAACTGTGGATCCGGCCGGGCCCGAAATCCGCCGCCATGGCGGCTTCCGCGTCCTTGAGCCGTTCCGTGTTGATGCCGTTGAGGACAACGGTGGCACCGGCGTCGGCCAATCCGCGGGCCAGCGCATTGCCGATGCCGCGGCTGGATCCGGTCACGAGCGCAACGCGCCCGGTGAGATCAAAGAGTCCACTCATGGTTGTTTCCTTACGTAGTTCAAAGGGCTGACGGAAGAGTCGCTGAGGTTGGCGATGGCCTGGCGGACAACTGCGAGGTCCTGGTCGCCAAGGCCCTGATCAATCAGTTCGCGGTAGAGTTCGACGCCGGCAGCCGCCATCGGGACAGCGGCACCGGCCGCTTCGGCGCTTTCGAGCACGAACCTGAGGTCCTTGTGCATGAACTTCGCGGGACCGGTGGGCGCGTAATCCTTGGCTGCCAGGCGCGGGCCGACAATCTCCAGGACCCGGCTTCCGGCTAGTCCGCCGGCCAGGACATCGAAAAGGGCAGAAGCATCCATGCCCGAGCGCTCGGCGAGTTCAGCGGCTTCCGCGAGGGCCGCCGTCGTAGTCCCGACAATCAGTTGGTTGCATGCCTTTGCCAGCGATCCGGCACCCAAGTTGCCCATGCGGCGGACCGTGGTCCCCATGGATTGGAGCACGGGAAGCGATCGCTGGAAGTCTTCTTCGCCGGCTCCCACCATGATGGCCAGCGTGCCGTCCTGCGCACCTTTGGTGCCCCCGCTGACCGGTGCATCGACGACGACGGCGTTCCCGCCGCTTGCGCTATGGACCGTCCGGCCGAATTCCTGCACGGCGGCCGGAGACACGCTGCTCATGATGATGATCGTGGTCCCCGGAAGCGGCGCGTCCGAGCGCCAGGACTCGAGCAACGGCGCGGCGGCATCCAGGATGTAGGAGAGATCCGGAAGCATGAAAATGATGACGGGCTGGTCCCGGAGTCCGGCAACCGACTCCGAACGATTTCCGCCGAGCTTCTCCAACTCGGCGAGCGCTTCGGCGGAACGGTTCCACGCAGTCACTTCCCAGCCGTTGCCGAGCAGATTGGCTGCCATGGGGAAGCCCATCAGCCCGAGTCCCACAAAACCTGCGGTCTTGGCGGTCATCTTTCGCATACACCTCACTTCTTTGTGGTTCATCTTTCAAAAACTGTTCAATATCCTAGCCTCAATTCAGTATGATGAACACCATGACGACTGATGAACTCACCATCGCGATCGCAGTCCCGCTCGAAGCCGAGCATGTGGAGCGTATCCGCGCAGTAGATCCGAGCATCACGGTGCTCTACGAACCCGAGCTTCTTCCTCCGGAACGCTTCCCTGCCGACCACTCGGGCGATCCGGACTTCAAGCGGACTCCCGAACAAGAGGAACGCTACTGGTCCATGTTGAACAAGGCCCAGATCCTGTACGGCTTCCCCAACGAGAATCCGGCCGGCCTGGCCCGCATCGCACAGAGCAACCCGCACCTGCAGTGGATCCACGCCATGGCCGCAGGTGCCGGTGGCGCCGTGAAGGCCTCGGGGCTTGACAGCGAGACCCTGCAGAAGTTCAAGGTCACCACGTCGGCAGGCGTCCATGCCCTTCCGCTGGCCGAGTTCGCAGCCCTGGGCATCCTCAACGGCTTCAAGCGCAGCGGGGAACTTGCACAGGACCAGGCTGCCAAGGTCTGGCCCGAGTTGCGCACCCCCACCAAACTTGTGAACGGCTCCAAGCTGGTCATCACGGGTCTCGGCGAAATCGGCCTTGAGACCGCCCGCATCGCCCGCGCCCTTGGAATGAAGGT
Source organism: Arthrobacter sp. 01T428 (assembly GCF_056398685.1). NCBI lineage: Bacteria > Bacillati > Actinomycetota > Actinomycetes > Micrococcales > Micrococcaceae > Arthrobacter > Arthrobacter sp. 01T428. Next base: position 11,170 of record NZ_JBFTPW010000036.1, read on the forward strand.
GAGCGGAACCAAGCGGAACGTCGAAGCGATCGACGGAATCGACGAGGTCGCGGACAACGATGGCCTGGCCGGACTCCTTGCCACGGCCGACGCCGTTGTCAACACCCTCCCGGGCACTCCCTACACTGAGAAACTCTTCAACCACGAGGTCTTCTCGGCGATGAAGCCTGGCGCGGTCTTCGTCAACGTTGGCCGCGGAACCGTGGTTGACGAAGACGCGCTCCTCGAAGCCTTGGACAACGGCCAAGTGTCCTACGCCTGCCTGGACGTTTTCGCGGTCGAGCCACTCCCCCAGGACAGCCCGCTGTGGAACCACCCGAAGGTCATGGTCTCGCCGCACACCTCGGCACTCAGTGCCGCGGAGAACCGCCTCATCGCCGAACGCTTCGCCAGCAACCTGCGTACGTTCCTCGACGGCGGGGAACTCCCCCACCTTGTGGACACGGTGCACTTCTACTAAACCGCCGGCTTCCCAGCGCCATCGTGGCGGCCCCTCCGGTTTCCGGAGGGGCCGCTTTGCTGTATGGGGCGGGTTTGCCGGGGGTTATCCGGGGGTAGGGCACGAAAAAGCGACGGTCCCCTCCGCACCTAGGAGGGGACCGTCGCTGCTTGCGTACCTCGTGGTACGGGACTTCTTACTTCGCATCCTCCAGGGAGAGAAGGTCACGGCCGGCTGTTTCCGGTGTGAAGAACGTGGTGATGTATGAAATCAGCGCGAGGACCAGCGAGTAAACCGCCAGGACCACCCAGGAGTTGCCCGTCGCAGCAAGGAGCGCGACGCCAACCAGGGGCACGAGTCCGCCGGCCAGGACAGCAGAGAGTTCGCGGCTCAATGCCACACCGGTGAAACGGTACTGCGAGCCGAACAATTCCGGCAGTAGCGGGCACTGCGGACCAAGCATTGACTGCACGCCAAGGGCGATGCCGACAACCATGACGGCCCACACGAGGGTCACGTTGCCGAGGGTCACCAAGTAGAACGCGGGAATAGCGAAGATCGCCTGGAACAGTGCCCCATAGCGGTAGACCTTGACTCGACCAATACGGTCAGACAAGGCGCCGAAGGTGACCACCATGACGGCGGCGAATCCAGCGGCGATCAGCAAGCCGACCGGGCCGATGAACTTGTCGCCAGGGAAGACACCTTCCTTGACGGACATGAAGGAGATGAGCAAGGCAGAGTAGATCGAGGAGTTGCCGTTCTCACCCATGCGGAGACCGATGCCTACGAGCACATTCTTTTTGGAGTGCTTCCAGAGCTCACCAACGGGGTTCTTCACCACGTTCTTGTGCTTCTCAAGCTCCTGGAACACCGGGGTTTCCTTCAGCTTCAGACGGATGAAGATTGCCACGACGATCAGAATGATGCTCGCGAGGAAGGGCACGCGCCACAACCAACCTTCGAGTACGCCCTTATTGGCCATGCCAATGAGCGCAAAGGTGCCGGCGCCGAGGAGGGTTCCAAGTTGGATGCCCACGAACGGCAGCGAAGCGAAGTAGCCGCGGCGCTTAGGGGGTGCAACCTCGGAGATCAGCGTGGTTGCGCCAGCCTGTTCGGCTCCAGCTCCCAGGCCCTGGACAATACGGAGTGTCACCAGCAGGACAGCTCCGAGCATGCCCGCCTGGTCGAACGTCGGAAGCAAGCCGATCGCGAAGCTGGCAAGGCCCATCATGCCGATGGTCATCAGGAGGACCACCTTGCGGCCAAAGCGGTCTCCGATGAATCCGAAGAAAATGCCACCGAAGGGCCGCGCAGCGAATCCAACGCCATAGGTAGCGAAAGACGCGATCAATGCGCCGCTTTCACCCAAGGGCTTGAAGAACAGAGGTCCGAAGATCAGGGCCGAAGCCAGACCATAAATGTAGAAGTCGTAGTACTCCAGGGCGGATCCTACCGAGCTGGCAAGCGTTGCCCTTCGCAGCTGTTCCGGCTCAACTACTGCGCCGTCCATATCAGCAAGCTTTGTCTTAGTACGAGTTGTCACAAGCACTCCCTCAAGAACACTCCAGACCCCCGTTGGCCTGGCGAGATAGTGTCAGCCGCCATGGCGTGAATCACTATATTGAACAGAGTACAGCACGTTGTACAAGTTTCAAGTGGTGTAATCAGATTTATTTATGACCCCGTCGGGGCGGCCAGATCTATCCCATCGGGTTGCCCAGCGAGTGGGCGAGCTCCTTGAGTTCCTTCACCATGAGGGCAGCCTGTTCCTCGGAAAAAGTGGCCTTCAGGGCTGTCACCGAGAGACCGAGGCTGGGGCCATGCGCCCCGTGGGTGGGGACGGGCACGGCGAGGCAAACCACGCCTAGTGTGGATTCCTCATCCTCCAGGGCGTAGCCCTGCTTGCGGATCGCGACAACCTGGGCCTTGAGCTCGGCGGCACTCCGGAGGGACTTCGGGGTCATGACAGGCAGTTCCACGTCGTCCGGGAACATCGCCTCGATGTCATGGTCGTGAAGCTGGGCCAGGAGGACCTTTCCGACGGCGCTGAGGGAAAGCGGCATTTTGTCGCCGATGTTCGACGTGAGCCGGACGGCGGGGTGCCCTTCGTAGCGGGCCAGGTAGATGATGTGATCGCCGTCGATCATCGCGATCCGCACGGTTTCGCCGGAGAGCGTCGGCGCCTGTTCACAGAACTTGTAGAACTCCTGGACTTCGTCGAGCCGGCTAAGGTAGGCGGCGCCAAGTTCAACCAGTTTCCGGCCAAGTGAAAAATCGGCACCTTCGCGGGTAATCAGCCGGGCTTCCTCAAGAGCGAGCAGCAGGTTTGACGTGGAAGACTTCGGAATCCCGAGTTCCCTCGCAAGGTCACTGAGTGTCAGCCTGCCTGAAGGGGCCTCCGCCAAGGCATCAAGGACCGCAGCAGCGCGGGTCACGGCAGGCGCCGGCGAGGAGCTCCCCAAGCCTTCGGCGGAACGGGGGGTGCGGGAATCGGCCATGATTCTCCTTCGCGGTTCGTGCGTCTGGCGCAGAGTGGGCGCGTGCCAGAAAGAAACGCCACCCTGGGGCAGCGGAACTCCGGTCCGAGGCACAACGCTTGTTCAATCCACTGAACAACCACCATCATAGTGGCTTGGTGCTGGGATGAGACGCGCCGGACGGGGGATGGCTTCCTTTCCATATCCAGAAATTCTCTGTATATTCATCTATGAGCTCTCCACCGCGGCATCCCCCAATAGTCGCGGTGGAGAGCTTTTCCAATTCCCGGCACCGAATCCGAGCCGACGCTAGCCTGGCTGCTGCCAAGGAGTGAGCCGTGGCAGCCAGCGGGGGACGTTGGCACGGTAGTCCTCATACTCGGCGCCGAACTTGCGGGCCAGGGTGGGCTCCTCATACAACCTGACGAAAGCCACCACGGGAACTGCGCCCAAGGCCGCGAGGACGAACAGCTTTGGCTGTCCCAGCACGAGGCCCTGCCCGACGATCGCGGCGCCAATGCCCACGTAGATGGGATTCCGCACGAACCTGTAGAAACCACTGACCACAAGGTTCTTCGGCGGCGCAAAGGGCGCAGGCGTTCCCAATCCTTCAAGGGCGAACCGCGCGAAAGAATTGGTGATCACCGCCGCACCGGCGCCGATCAGCAGAACACCTGTGCACTGGGCCGCCAGTCCGCCCGGCACAGGCTGTTGCACCCTCCAGCGGGTCACAAACCATGGCAACAGACCGGCCGCGGTAGCCGGAGCGACGGCGAACACCGCCGTACCGATTTTCGCCAGCCTCTTGTCGCGCGCTGCATCTCCGGACGCTGTCATGCTGCCATTCTGAACCGGCAAACGACTGGCCACAACCATCGGGGCCCTAGGGCCCTGGAATAAAAAGAAAAGAGCCCCTGAGCTGCATTTCCGCAGTTCAGGAGCTCTTCTTCTCGGTGGGTCCTACCGGGATCGAACCGATGACATCCACGGTGTAAACGTGGCGCTCTACCAGCTGAGCTAAAGACCCAAAACACTGATTTCGGCACCCTCGGCGCTTCAACCAACGAACATGTACTCTACCGGATCAATCGCCCGGAACACTAATCGACTACTTGGATGGCAGCAGATCGGGAAGCTCAGCGGCAAGCCAGGCCAACGCGCCACTGACTCCTACTTCCACTTTGAGGTCCGCGAAACCGTCACCGCGGGTCGGTCCACGGTTGATGATCACTACCGGCTTGCCGAGTTTGGCTGCGTGCCGCACGAACCTCAGCCCGCTCATGACAGTCAACGAAGAACCCGCCACGAGCAACGCCCCGGCTTCGTCAACCATGGAATAGGCACGCTGGACCCGGCCCTTGGGCACATTTTCACCGAAGTACACGAAGTCGGGCTTGAGCGTCCCCCCGCACACGGGACAAACAGCGACGACGAAGGAACGGATGAGTTCGGGATCCTCCACCGAGGCATCGGCGTCCGGTGCCATTTCCACGACGCCAGAAGCCTGGGCGGCTTCGAGGAAACCGGGATTGATTTCCTCCAGAATCGATGCCACGAGCCGCCGGGTGAACACGTGCCCCTCATCAAGGCAGATCACGCGATCGTAGCGGCCGTGCAGGTCCACCACGTTGATGCTGCCGGCGTCCTCGTGCAGGCGGTCCACGTTCTGCGTGATGAGCCCCGTCATCAGCCCGCGCCGCTCAAGGAGGGCGACGGCGGCGTGCCCGGCATTGGGGTCCGCATGCCGGAGGTGCGACCATCCGAGGTGGTTCCTCGCCCAGTACCGGCGCCGGTTGGCCGGGCTTCCGATGAATTCCTGGTAGGTCATGGGATTCCGCGGCGCGGCTCCAGGGCCGCGGTAGTCAGGGATTCCGGAGTCCGTGCTCAGTCCGGCTCCGGTCAAGACAGCAAGCCGCTTGCCACCGAGAACCCCGGCGGCTCGGCGGAGAACGTCCACCTCGTCCGCATCCAACTCAACCGTTGAGGCCGGCGGAAGTATGGCGAAGCCAGTCATTCCGACGCCGGGCCGTTGGGCGCTCATCGCCGTTAGGCCTGGCCAAGTGCGGACAATGCCTCGCGGTATTCCGCCAGGTCGCGTGCCTGCCCGCGCGGATTGACGACGACGTAACGGATGATCCCCGCGGCATCGATGATGAAAGTGCCCCTCAACGACATGCCGGTAGCTGGATCAAACACGCCATACTTCTCGGCTACTTCCCCGTGCGGCCAGAAGTCGGCCAAGAGATCGAACTCGTAGCCTTCCTTTTCCGCATAAGCCCGCAAAGCGAACTTGCTGTCCACCGACACCCCGAGGACCGTGGCATTCGCATGTTGGAAAATACCCAGATTGTCGCGGATCTCGCACAGCTCCCCGGTGCAGATTCCAGAGAAGGCGAAGGGATAAAAGACCACCACCACGTTCCGGCCGCGAAGCCCGGACAAGCGGACCGGCTCCCCGAACTGGTTCACGAGCTCAAAGTCCGGGGCTTCCTGGCCCACAACGGGAACTCCCGGACGCAGCCCGGAAGGGTTCAACTTCGTGTGTGTCACTTGTTCTTCTTGCGCGCTACAAGCCGTGTTGCGCTCCAGTCCTTGGAGACGCCTGCGGAGGTAGTGCAGTGCAAGCCGGCGGTAGGAGCAGCGTCCTGAATATCCGAGGGCGAGACGTAGTTGTCGCGACCCGACTTGGGGGTCAGCACCCAGACCACACCGCCTTCACCCAAGGTGGTCAATGAATCAACTAGTGCGTCGACAAGGTCTCCATCACCATCGCGCCACCAGAAAATGACCGCATCCACTACCTCGTGATCGTCTTCGTCAAGCAGCTCGGAACCCGTGAGTTCCTCAATGTCATCACGCAAATCGAAATCGACATCATCGTCGTAACCGAGTTCCTGAATTAGATCCCCATCTTTGAAACCCAATCTTTCCGCCACATTTACCGATGTGGCGGCGTCGGCCTCGCTCACGTTTCCTCCTCTTGAAGTGATTTCGATTACTACAAGCCAACACCCTTTGGGCGTGTGCTTCAAGCCATTGTCCCGCGTTCCACCATTATCCGCGCCCCAGCCGCGGCTTAAACCATGGCCAGGATCGGGGCTACAGCCATGACTGCGGCTGCAACTGCCTACGATGTAACAGCTTGAGTGTGACATACAACGCCTTCACGACCGCGCGGCTACGCATCGCGGCTCGTACAAAGCTACAGTGGCCATTGAAGACTTTGGCTGCAGGGCAACCGCCCGCCGCGAATAGCGCAGCTTGAGCTCAAGAGAACCTGCCCGGCGCACATGACCGGGCTGTTGTAACCGATATGTCGCACACGCCGCGTTCATGACGGGCAGTTACCCTGCCGGACCTGAGGCGACGATGAATGCGCCAAAAGAGAGGTTGGACGTGGCTGCAGGAGAAGAGACCTCACACATCCTTAGCGGGTTGACTTCCCAGCTGCCTGATCGTGATCCGGAAGAGACTGCCGAGTGGGTTGAGTCTTTGGATGCGTTGATCAGGGAGCAGGGCACGGAG
>NZ_JBFTPW010000037.1:0-16091 GCF_056398685.1 Arthrobacter sp. 01T428
GGCCTGGTCTGCAATTCCCTGTTGAATAAGCGTGTTGATGCGGTTCAAGAGGGGTGTGAGTGGTGCGAGGATGGCGTATTTTTTGGGTGCCGGCGGGGCGGTCTGTCGAGTCGAAGCGATTGCCGGTCTTGGGCGGTTGGGACGGCCTGGCGAAGGACGAGGAGCGGGCGGGTGTGCGTCCTGGGACGCCCATCCTGCTGTCGCCGGACTGCCAGATCGATGGACGGTTGGCCCGTTTCCTGGTCCGTTCGTCCTTCGCCCGGCTGGAGCAGGAGACGAAGCGGAACTATGCGACGGACTATTGCGTCTTCTTCGACTTCCTGTGGCGTCGAGACAAGAACTGGGATGAGGCAGGCCCCGATGACCTGTGGGATTTCGAGGACTGGCGCACGAGGTCGCTGAGCAACCCGCGGCGGGTCGGCGGTGCCCGTTGGAATCGGGGCCTCGCGGCTTTGGGTCGCCTGTACTCGTGGGCGGTCAAGCAGGGATACGTGTCCGCGAGCCCGATTGAAACGCGGGAGGCGATCGGGCGGCACGGGCAGGCGGTGGAGGTGCCTGCCGCCCGGGCTAAGGATGCGAGGTCCAGTGATGTGCGCTGGCTGACGCCCAGGATGTTCCGGCGTTGGGTGGATGTGGGCTTGCGCGGATTCTCCGCGGACGGTGTGCCGGGCGCGGCATGGGGCGGGCGGATGGAGGACCGGAATTCGGCTTTCGCCAATCTGTTGTTCTCATCGGGTCTGCGTCTGACCGAGGCCGCTTCGCTTCTCACCGTCGAGATCCCCCAGTCCGAGGTAGGACACCGACGGTACTATTCGGGCCGGCTGGCCCCGGTGGTGACGAAGTCAAAGCGTGCCCGCACTTTCTATATGGCAGCACCGGTGGTGGGCGAGATCGAGGCGTACTGCGATGCCGGCCGGGCGAGGGTGATCCGCCGTGCGCAGCGGCAGGACCGGTATGACGTGCTGCCGCGGATGCGTCTGGTGACGTCGGTCTCCGGGCACCGGATGAAGGTCCTTCACTGGCGCGATCGCGACGGAATGCTCGGTGAGACGGCCCTGGCACGGGCAAGCGTCGAGGAACGGGCGAATCTTTTCACTGAAGGACCCGAGGGGCCTGAACCCCTGTGGCTGTGGCTCAATGAGTCCGGCCTGCCGTTTCAACCGGCATCCTGGGAGGGTGTGTTCCGGACCGCCACGGAACGGTGCGAGAAGACCCTGTCGGGAGAAAAGGGTGATGCTCCGTTCTGCACCCCGCACATGTGCCGGCATTCCTTCGCGCTCTACATGCTGGTCGCGCTCCACCACGCGATGGATGTCCGGCTCGGCCTGACACCGAAGGAGCGCCGCGACTTCCGCCTCCTCTACGGGGATCCCTGGCGGATGGTCCAGGACCTTCTCGGCCACGCGGACGTCGAAACCACCCGCAGGATCTATCTGGCCCCGGTCTCCGACCTCCAGCTCCACTCGCTTATCTCCTCGCCTGCGCCTGGTTCAGGGGCCCCGCAGGGAGGGGCGGCCGACGATGTCTCCTGGATTCTCGCCCGGCTCGCAGCCGAAACGGGCACGATCCAGGACCTGATTGACGACGAGGCTATCCTGTGAGCGGCCGAGGGCAGCGTGCTGCCCTGCCGCCGGAGCCCCACCACCGGCCGGTTCCGCGGCCCCATGATGGGCTGACGGTCGAGCACCGCGACAGGAAGGGACGGGTGGGCACGTTCAACTTCGACGAAATCCCGGTGGGCCCGGAGCTGCAGCGCGCCTTTGCCCGGTGGTTCGCCGAGAAGTGTGCTCCGGGCGGCGGGTGGGACTCGCTCCCGTCAAGCAAGGCCATGTGGTTCCGCCTTACCGCATTCGGGCGCTTTTGCGCCGAACAGGACAATCCGCCCCAGCGCCTCGTCGACATCACACCGGCGCTGTGGAACAGGTGGCGGATGCGTCGGCCGGAAGGCATCTACGGCTACTCACAGGTGATCGCACTGGGTGGCTTCCTCAGGAGACACGACGAGCTGAGCGAGGCCACGAGGTCCGCGATGGCCAAGCGGCTTCCCTTGGTCACGTCCACGGGACGGGCGTTGGCCCCGGACGAATTCGAGGAAGTGCGCGCCGCGGCCCGGAAGATCTTCCGCTCCGCCTACTTGAGGATCCGGGCCAACACAGAACATCTACGGCGATGGCGTGAGGGATCCTTCGAGCAGCAAAGCCCGGACTGGATCCTCGGAGAGGCCCTGGACTCGCTCGCCCGCACCGGATATGTCCCCTACATACTTCGCGAAAGCGGGACCAAACGTACTATTCACCGTTACGTCGCAGTCCTCGGCGGAGAGGCCCCGCAGTTCACGTGGATGCGGCTATTTCTGAGCCGGTCCGAAGCGTATGCGCTGGCCGTATTGCTCGTAATGGAGTTCGGACTGAACGCGACCGTGGTGTCGGAAATGCGCACGCCGCGGGCCTTGCAGCACGGCGGATCCGGTGGCTTCCCCATCTACCGGTTGGAGCTGGAGAAGCGGCGGCGGGGAGCCGGCCGCCACTTCGAGACCCGGAATGTCCCGGACACCGGCGCCGACACACCAGGGCGGCTGATCTCGAAGGCTCTGGAGGCAACTTCTCACGCGCGGGCCTTTGTCACTGCCGCCGACAGCGCCCTGGACTTCCTGCTCATCTGGCGGAACTCCCTGCCGGGGCCCAGGAACGCGTCCCCGGTGACGCCATTCGGGATCGGCCTGACGAAGAACGCGGCCGACTCCTGGCTCCGGGAAACCGGCCTAACCGGCGCTCCCCTGCAAAGACTGCGGAAGACGGTCAATGTGCTGTACCGCAGGGAGCCCGGCCAGAACAGCCAGGACACCCACGACGCGGTCTATGTCCTCCCCGAACCCCAGGCGCAGCAGGCATCCGTCCCGATCGTCGCAGAGGGCGCCGAGAGCGCACTCGCCCACGCCCGGCACACCGTCCTGCGCGCTCAGCTTGCCGACACGGCCCGCCCGGATTCCCAGGAGACCCCCACTGCCGCCTGCTGCGACTACAAGAGCAGTCCATTCAGCCCCCATGGAACGGGATGCCGGGCCTCGTTCCTGATGTGCACGGCGTGCCCCAACGCGCGGATACACCCGAAGCATCATCCCCGTCTGGCATACCTGCACCGCTCGTTGGCCAGCTTGCGTTCGGTCCTGGGCGAAGAGACCTGGGCATCGGACTGGGGCAACCCGTTCACGCGTCTGGAGGACCTCAAGCGCAGGCTCGGTGACCAGGTCTGGGCGACCGCCCTGGCCAGCGTGACCTCCACCGACAGAGCAATCATTGGCAGCCTTCTGGAAGGACAGTACGACCTGTGACCCTCGCAATCGAAGAGAGCGCTTCGCACCCGGCACTGCATGCCCACGCCATCCTGCCCGGTCTGGTCGCCGAAGGCTTCACCGGCCCGGTCCCCCGATACGGGGACCCGTCCTGGAGCCTGGACGCACTGGAGCACGGCCCCGGTGTATCGCGCACGACGATCCACTGGGAGACTGTGCCCGCGGCTTTCCGGGAGGAACTGCGGCACCTGACTTGGCTGCTGATCAACACTTCGCTGCCCGCCACCTTCCTGATCGGCAGACACCCTCGGTGGCGGACCACCGTATCACCCCGACATGTGTATCCCACCGTGGCGATATGGAGGGCATTCTGCCAATGGCTGGAAAAGAGGGGAAGCGCATCCCTCGGCGACTGCACTCCGGCAGACCTGCAGGCCTACGCCCTCCACCTCGCAACAGACCGGGCAATGACGCGCAACCCCGCCCAGAAAGTCCTCGCAGCCCTGACCCGGCTCTGGGCGCTGGACTCCTCGAACCCCTTCCCGGTCGGACTCTGCGAACCGCCGTGGCTGATAGAGGGCGCCGATGATTTCCTTCCGGCCGGGTCGTCCGTGGGCGAGAACTCGACAGAGCCGATCACCCCGGAAACCATGGGACCACTGCTGATCTGGGCCCTGCGCGTGGTCGACGACTTCGCCGAAGACATCCTCACTGCCGTCCAACGTAAAGAAGAAATACTCGCCAAAAGCAAGCAGAACGCGGCCACTCCAGAAGGCCAGGCTGCGCTCGAGGACTACCTGGGGCGCCTCATCGCAGCCGGCACATCGCCACCGAGCATGGCAGCCGGGAACAAGAGCGGACTCGCTGCGACGTACATCTCCTACGTAACGGGGGCGGCGGTCCATCAGGTCCACCATCAGGTATTCGCAGGGCGTTGGCGGGAACAGCTCTTGTCCGCCGATGGTCCCGCTCCCGTCTTCACAGAGATCTCGGGCACGGTCGATGGCCGCGCCTGGAAGGAATTCATTGACTACTCCGAGGCGGGGACCCTCAAGACCCATCTGACGACCGCGGCCTACATTGTGGTGTCGTACTTGACGGGAATGCGGCCCCGCGAGCTCCAGGGTCTCGAAAGGGGCTGCTGCCCGGAGCCGGAATCGGGGCGCTACCTGATCTACGGCCGCGTTTACAAGACGGCCGTCAACGACGACGGGAACCACGTCCCGCAGGGAACAATTCGCGACGTTCCCTGGGTTGCCATCGAACCGGTGGTACGGGCCATCCGCACCCTTGAGAGGATCAACCCCGACGGGTATCTGTTCGGAGACCTGCCGCCCGACACCATGAACATGCGCATCGAGAAGTTCATTACATGGGCTTCGAACCTCGCCAAGAGCCTGGACCGCCCCCACGAGACAGTCCCTGGGGACAAGCATGGCTCGATCGGGGTCTCGCGGTTCCGCCGGACGCTGGCCTGGCATATCGCCAGACGCCCCGGCGGGCTCGTCGCCCTCGCGGTTCAATACGGCCACATGCGCACCGCCATGAGTGCCGGGTACGCGTCACGGAGTCGGAACGGAATGCACGACCTGCTCGACCTGGAAACGGCTCTCGCAGCTGCCGACACGCTTGCCTCGCTCAACGAAGACATTGCGAACGGCGCGGGCATCTCAGGCCCGGCGGCGCGCAGAGCCATCAACGCCGCCCGGCACGCCCCCGAATTCGCTGGCACGATCGTCAACGCTAGGCAGGCCCGTGCGCTTTTGGAGAACCCGTCGCTGACCGTCTACGAAAATCCGTCCGCGATGCTCATGTGCGTCTACAAACCGGACCGCGCCCTCTGCAACCGCATCACCGAACGCGAAGCGCCGCGCCTGGACCGCTGCGTCACATCCTGCGCGAACATCGCACGAACCGATGATCACGCACAACTGATGCGACAAGAGGCGGAATCCCTGGAGAAACAGGCCCCGAAGGCGCCCGAGCCCCTCGGACACCGGCTCGAGGCCCGGGCCCGGCGGCTCCGTCAGGAAGCCGATCAGCACGAGCGTTCCCGCATTGTTATCGAGGAGAGACAATGAGCCCCGCGCAAGACGAACGCGCCCACATCCAAGCGGCCATGGAGCGAATCCTTGACGGGTACCCGGAGAGGTCAAACGGGGCCCTGACCGTCGTGGCCCTCGCCGCAGAAGCAGGAGTCCCGCGAAACGCGCTCACTCAGCGGCACCCCGACCTGAAGAACCTCTTCTACGAGCAGGTAAGAGCGTCCGGCGGGACACCAGACAGCGAACTACGCCTCCGGCGCGAGACAGCCAGGCTGAAACGGCTGCGGGAGGAAGACAGAAAAGTGATCCAGCAACTAAAGGCAGACAGCGAAGCCCTCATCGGCGCCCTCCACCTCGCACAGCTCCAAAATGAAGAGCTCCGACGGCGACTGGCAGAGTCCGGAGGCATGATCCATGCCATAGGCAGTAGTTTGACGCAGAAATGAAACGGCTTCCGCTAAACGACAAAGTGAACATGCCTCGCAGCAGCCATGGGAGATAGTCCCCGTACTACTGCGGTACCGCTGACAGGCACCGAAGAACATCCTCAGCAAGTCTGCTCCCGAAATCGGGTCTTGGAAAACCCCTCAACCTGCGCGGGCATCAAGACCGTCTGGGTCCTTACCTGCTCGTATGGCCTTTCTATTGTGGCAGCCACCGTGAAGGTCGGCCCGTTTCTTGTGGTGCTGCTGTTGACTGCCGAATCATGAGCTCTGGAGACCACGCGGCCGGGTGGGTGACGTCGCGGTCACCTTCCAAGGCGGCGAGGAGACTTTGTGCGCCCTGTGCCGCCCTCCGGGCTGAATATTGAATGACCGCCGTCAATTCCAGTGATTCGCCCAGGTCCTGGCCGTCCATTGCCACGATGGACAGATCTTCAGGAATCTTCAGGCCCTTCCGCTCGGCTTCCAACAGCACGCCCAGAGCCATCTCGTCGGAAGCGCAGACGATCGCGGTCGGCTTTGACCCGGGCACCGCCCAGAGACGGCTGAACGCCGTCCGGCTGTTGCGGATTACCCCTGGCCGACGTTCAATCCGGACTTCCCTCAGCTTGATGCCATCAGCGTTCAGAGCGCTCGTCCAGTGTTCCAGTCCGCCTGCCTGCAGCCGGGTCCGGATCGCGGCCCCAAGTTCGCCATGGAAGAAGGCCAGGTCCGTGTGCCCGAGCTGAACCAGGTGGCGAATTGCGGTGGTTGCAGCTTCTGCCTCACTGTCGTCCTGTTCGCAGTGCAGACCGATCACGATGTGCGGCATCCCGTTCCGTTGCAGTTGCTCGATCTGGTCCTTTTCCAGAGTGCCGGCCCCGAGAACCAGAAGCGCGTCCACGCGTCGGCAGAGCATGTTCAGGTCCATGGGGAGCTGCGGACTGGCAGAGGGTTGCGGGAGATGGAGTAGAACCAGAGAATAATCCCGGCCGCGGAGTGCCCGCTCGGCTCCTTCAACAGCCGCGCTGTATGCAGGGTGACGAAGGGAGGAAGTCACAACACCGACGCTTCGTGTCTTGCCTGTGGCCAGCCCTGCGGCGGAGGCCGAGGCGGTGTAGCCCAGGGCCTGCGCGATTTCGAGAATTCTCGTCCGTGTGGGTTGGGCGACCCTCGGAAGACCCCTGATTGCGCGGGAAACGGTGGCCGTGGAAACACCGGCCGCCGCGGCCACATCTTCGATGCTGGCCTTGGGGTGGTGCGCCCGCGTTGCTCTACCGGCAGGCTGTATCAAAGCGAATCCTTTACAGTGTGGGGCCTGCACCCTCCCCCGGGAGGTCTTCGCGTTGGCCGTTATAGGGACCTAGGCGATGCCGCCTTGACCAACAAGCCGGGCGTGCAGGTGGTGCCGCTGCTAGTCCTGGCTGCCGAAGGCGGCGTCGAAGCTGGCCTGCGAGGGCGGGAAGTCGTATTTTTTGAGGTTGGCGAGGGCTTCGGGGGCGCCGTGGAGGCGGTCCATGCCAGCGTCCTCCCATTCGATGCTGATCGGTCCGTCGTAGCCGATCGCGGTCAGGGCGCGGAAGGAGGATTCCCAGGGCACGTCGCCGCGTCCGGCGGAAACGAAGTCCCAGCCGCGGCGCGGGTCGCCCCAGGGCAGGTGGGAGCCCATGACGGTGTTCCGGCCGGTGGGGCGGAGCTTGGTGTCCTTGCAGTCCACGTGGTAGATCCGGTCTTTGAAGTCCCAGATAAAGGAGACGGGGTCGATGCCTTGCCACATGAAGTGGGAGGGGTCCCAGTTCAGCCCGAACGCTTCCCGGTGCCCGATGGCTTCCAGGGTGCGCACGGTGGTCCAGTAGTCGTAGGCGATCTCGGAGGGGTGGACTTCGTGGGCGAAGCGGACGCCGTGTTCGTCGAAGACGTCCAGGATGGGGTTCCAGCGGTCGGCGAAGTCCTGGTAGCCTGCGTCGATGTCTTTTTCGGGGACGGGTGGGAACATCGCGACGTATTGCCAGATGGAGGAGCCGGTGAATCCGACGACGGTGCCCACGCCGAGGGCTTGGGCGAGGCGGGCGGTGTGTTTCATTTCTTCGGCGGCGCGTTGGCGGACGCCTTCGGGGTTCCCGTCGCCCCAGACCTTGGCGCCGACGATGGCTTGGTGGCGGAAGTCGATGGGGTCATCGCACACGGCCTGGCCCTTGAGGTGGTTGGAGATGGCCCAGACCTTGAGGTTGTATTTGTCCAGGATGGCGAGCTTGGACTCGACGTAGCCGGGTTCGTCCCAGCGCCAGGCGTCCAGGTGGTCCCCGGACACTGCGATTTCCAGGCCGTCATAGCCCCAGCCGGAGGCTAGGCGCGCGACGTCCTCGAAGGGCAGGTCGGCCCACTGGCCGGTGAACAGGGTGTACGGGCGGGGCATGTCAGGTTCCTTGTATCTGTGACGCTGGACTGGCGACGACGGATTGATGGACGGGGGTTACGGTGCTTTTGTTGTTGGCTGACTCTTCGACGGCGGCGAGCACCCGTTGAACCTGGAGTCCTTCTTCGAACGACGGTGACGGTGCCTCGCCGGAGTTAATGGCCAGCAGGAAGTCCCGGATCTGGTGGGTGAAGGTGTGTTCCCAGCCGATGATGTGGCCTTGGGGCCACCAGGCGTCCATGTAGGGGTGTCCGGGTTCGTTGACGAGGATCCGGCGGAAACCTTGCTCCCCGACCGGGGTGGTGGCGTCCAGGAAATTCAGCTCATTCAGGTTTTCCAGGTTGAACGTCAGGGCTCCTGCGGTGCCGTAGACCTCGATCTGGAGGCTGTTCTTCTGACCGGTAGCCACCCGTGACGCTTCGACAGAGGCGCCCATGTCGCCGGTGAGCCAGAATGTCGCCCACGCGGCGTCATCCACCGTGACCTCCTCCAATCCAGACGGACCAGGGCGCTGTACGACGAACGTTTTCAGCACCCCTGAGGCTTCAAGAACGGTTTGCCCCGTGAGGTAGCCGATTTGGTCAATGGCGTGGGAGGCGATGTCTCCCAGGGCACCGGAGCCTGCGGTTTCTTTGCGCAGGCGCCAGGTCATGGGCGATTCGGCGTCGGAGAGCCAGTCCTGCAGGTAGGCGGCGCGGACGTGCCGGACGGTGCCCAGCCGTCCCTCCGCGATCAGTTCCTTGGCGAGGGCGAGGGCCGGGACGCGGCGGTAGTTGAATCCGACCATGGACTGCACCCCTTTTTCCCGAGCGGCCCGGGCTGCCTCAGCCATGGTTTCGGCTTCAGCCAGGGTGTTGGCCAGGGGTTTTTCCACGAGGACGTGCTTGCCTGCCTGGAGTGCAGCAATGGCGATCTCGGCGTGCATCCACCCGGGTGCGGAGATGTCGACGATGTCGATGTCCTCACGGCTGATGACGTCCCGCCAGTCGGTGGCCCATTCGGTCCAGCCGTAGCTCGAGGCTGCGGCGGCGACCTGGGCGGCATCCCGGCCCACCAGGACCTTTTGCTCGAAGACCGGGACGTCGAAGAAGCTGGCGACGTTCCGCCATGCGTTCGAATGGACCCTGCCCATGAAGGCATAACCGATCATGGCCACGCCGAGGGGGCGGGTCTGTTCCTGCCGGCTGTTCTGTTCTGCTGACACGGCGCTCTCTCCTAGAGTGTTTGCGCTGACGGTTCCCAGTCCTCCGGGAGGGCAGCGGAGGCCGGGGCGGAGCTTTCAACGTCGATGAAAGCGCCCGATTCGATGGATTCGGAGATCGAGACCATGGTGTCCAGGACGTGGAAGGCGAGGTTGCCGGTGGCCCGGTGGGGAACGCCTGCCCGAATCGAACGGGCCATGTCCAGCACACCCAAACCGCGGCCGTCTGCGGGGCCGGTGGCCGGAACCGTGGTCCAGTCCTGGTCCCCGGCCCTCCAGATACGGACATCACCGGCGAATTCGTTGGGGTCAGGAAGGGAAATCGTGGCCTCCGTCCCTGTGATCTCCACGAATCCCGTCCGTTCGCGCGGGGATTCGAAGCTGAAGACGCTGTGGGAGGACGCCCCGCCGTCGAATTGGGCCACGGCGGAGACATGGGTGGGAACATCGACGGTGAATTCCGTGCCCGCATTCGGTCCGGACCCGATCACCCGGACTTCCTTTGCTTTGGACCCGAGGGCCGCGACCCTGCGGACAGACCCGAAGGTCTGAACGAGGGCCGTGAGGTAGTACGGGCCCATGTCGAACAGCGGGCCGGCGCCGTACTGGAACAGGAAACCAGGATTGGGGTGCCAGGATTCCGGGCCGGGCGTCTGGAACGTGGTCATCGCAGTGAGCGGCGTGCCGATGTCCCCGCGCTCAATGATCCGCCGCGCCGTCTGCAGGCCCGCTCCCAGGAACGTATCCGGGGCGCAGCCGAGCCGCATGCCCGCGGCGTCGGCGGCCTTCAACAAACCAAGCCCCGACTCCCGGTCCAGCGAAAACGGCTTCTCGGTCCAGACGTGCTTCCCCGCCCGGACCGCGGCGGTTGCCACTTCCACGTGCGCGGCCGGGATGGTCAGGTTCACGATGATCTCGACACCGGGGTGGTTCAGCGCCGCCTCAACCCCGCCCCACCCCGGGATGCCGTACTCCTTGGCCCGCGCTTGGGCGGCTTCTTCGAACAGGTCCGCGATGACATGGACCTTCAGGTCAGGAAAGCCTATGAGGTTGTCCAGGTACTGTTTGCTGATGTTCCCGGCGCCGATAACGGCGACGCCGACCGGCCCGCTGCCGGTGGCGGCGCCGCTCATGCCGGCTCTCCTGCGTTCACTGCCGCGTTCTCCAGATAGCGCAGGCTTTGGGTGATGCCCTCGAAGATGTCCCCTGCGTAGTCGTCGAACTCAACGACACCCACCTCAAGGGACCCGGCCGCCGCAATGACGTCCAGGACTGCGATCCGGCCCCCGCCAGCGGGTTGCTGGGCTTTGATGTCGGCAGTGATCGGGCCGTCCTTGATATGGATGAACTTCACCCGGTCACCGAGGCGCCGGAGGAGGGCTTCAGGATCCTGGCCTCCGACTGCCGCCCAGTAAACATCCACCTCCAAGACAACCTCCGGTTCCAGCAGCCCGGCGAGGTACTCGAGGGCGGTCTGGCCCTCGATCATCGACTCCAGTTCCCAGTCGTGGTTGTGATACCCGACGCGGATGCCGTACGCGGCGCCCTTCTTCGCCGCCGCGTTGAGCTTTCCGGCCGTGGCCCGGATGTCCTCGGCCCTTTGCCAGTGCTCTGCCGGCAGGAAGGGGTCAATGACCGTGGCGATGCCCAATTCCCTGGCAGCCTCAAAGATTTCGTCCTGGTCCTGGCTCATCAACGGTGCGTGGCCGGAAGGTGCCGTCAGGCCGTTCTGCGCCAGTGCGGCACCAAGCTCCTTGGCTGTGGCCACGAAGTCGTACGGCTCGACCTGGGTGAAACCGATCCCTGCGACCTTGCCGATGGTGCCCGGAAGGTCGGCCTGCATGGCGTTGCGGAGGGTGAACAGCTGAAGTGAATATGACATCCGTTTCCTTTTGAAATGGGCTTTGTGATGGGAAGAGACAGCGGCCGCGCCGGGCGCCGCGGTGTGGGCGGGGAGCCCGGAGGGCTTACTTGATGCCGGTCGATGCTACGCCCTGGATGAAGAACCGTTGCAGGGCGATGAACAGGGCCACGATGGGGGCGATGACCAGCACGGAACCGGCCAGGAGCAGGCCGTAGTCGGTTGCGTTCTCGCCGGTCGAGAACAGCGACAAGGCAACGGGCAGCGTGTATTTGTCTTCGCTCTGGGCGGCCACGAGGGGCCAGAGGAAGTTGTTCCACGATCCGAGGAATGTGAGGATCCCCAGTGTTGCCAGCGGAGGCCCGCAAAGGGGCATGACGATCCGGGTGAAGGTCCGCAGTTCGCCGGCTCCATCGATCCTGGCTGCTTCGATCAGGGAGTCCGGTATGCCCATCATGAACTGCCGCATCAGGAAGACGCCCAGGGGCGAGACCAGGAAAGGCAGGATCAGGGCCGGGTAGGTGTTGACCAGGCCCAGCTTGCTGACCATGACAAACAACGGAACGAACGTCACGACGCCCGGGACCATGAGGGTCACCATCACCAGCAGGAACAGGACCTTCTTGCCTGTGAAGTCCATCTTGGCCAGGGCGTAGCCGACCATGGAGCAGAACAGGAGGTTCCCCAGGACCGTGACGACGGCGACGATGATGCTGTTCATGAAGAAGGTGTTGATGTGCAGGTCGGTGAACCAGCGCACGTAGTTATCCAGGGTCGGGTCCTGCGGCCACCAGGTGACGGGCCGCCGCAGGAGCTCTCCCTGGGTTTTGAAGGATCCCAGCAGCATCCAGACGAAGGGCAGCACCGTCGCGGCTCCGGCAAGCACCAGCCCGGTATATACCCAGGCCTGTTTTCCGATGGTGGAATGCTTCCGGCGCGGTGTGACGGCCCGTCGCGTGGCGGGGCGGGCCGGCGCCGCGGGTGCGGTTTTTGTGTTGGTCATGGTCTGCTCGCTTCAGTCTTTGGAGCGGAGGGTGCGGAACTGGATCAGGCTCAGCAGGGCGATGGCCACGAACAATACGTAGCTGGCGGCCGAGGCCAGGCCATACTTGCCGAACCCGAACTGGTTGAAGGTGAAATAGCTCACCGAAAGCGTGGAGTCCAGGGGGCCGCCCTTGGTCATCACGAACGGCTCCTCGAAGAACTGCAGGAACCCGACCGATAGCAGGACCGCGCCCAGCAGCAGGGTGGGGCGAAGGATCGGCAGCGTGACCCTCACGAACCTTTGCCAGGCGTTGGCGCCGTCCACCTCGGCAGCTTCCAGGACCTCGGTGGGGACGTTCTGCAGCCCGGCCAGGAAGATGATCATCAGGGTGCCCATGTTGCGCCAGACCGCCATCAGGATCATCGCCGGCATGGACCACGCCGTACTGTTCAGCCAGTCCGGCCCCGCGATGCCCACCCAGCCCAGCACGATGTTCAGCAGGCCGTCCGGTTGCAGGATGAACCTCCACACGACCGCGATCGCGACGATGCTGGTCACCACCGGGGTGTAGAAGCCGACCCGGAAGGCGCCGCGGAACCGGGTGATCCCGTTGTTCAATGCCACCGCCAGGGCCAGCCCCGCGGCCATCGTCAACGGGATCCCGACGATCACGAAGTAGCCCGTGTTGAGCATGGAGTGAAGGAACTGCTGGTTGCCGAAGAGCTCGGCAAACTGGTCCAGGCCGACGAAGCCCACGCCGAACGGGTTCCGGACGTCCTTGCTCGTGAAGTCCGTGAAGGACAACACAAAGGAGGACAGCAAAGGCATCAGCATGAAGAAACCGAAAATGAGGACGAACGGCAGGGCGAACAACCAGGCGACAAGGCTCTTCCTGCGGCGTCGGGAGGCTGCACTACGGTGTTCCGGCGTCCGGGGCAGGCCGGCGGACGGAGTCCTGCCCGCCTGCCCCGTTGCCGCTGTGACGGCCATGATTACTTCCCGGTACCGATTTTATCGGCGGTGGCCTGCAGGTCCTTCATGGCCGCTGCGGGGTCCTTGCCGGCCTTGACGATCTGTTCCAGCTGGGTGTCTGCTGCCGCGGAAACCTGCGTCCAGGTGGAGATGGTGGGCGGGAAGTTGGTGTCCTTCATCTGCTCACCGAAGACCGCAAGCTTCGCATTCCCGGCCAGGCTGGGGTCCTTCCAGGCGCTTTGCAGCGCGGGAAGGCTCCCCGATAGCTTCTGCCACTTTGTCTGGACTTCGGGCTTGGAAAGCCACTGTGCGAGCTTCCAGGCTCCGTCCCTGTTTTTTGCGTCTTTGAAGACCACCAGGTCCGAGCCGCCGATGAAGGACGTTCCGGTGACCTGCTTGGGGAAGGTCGCCACCATGTACTTGTCCCGGAAACCAGGGCCGCCGGCCTGATCGAGCTGGGCGAGCTCGGATGGTCCTCCGATGAAGACCGGCGCTTCACCGTTGACGAATGCCGCCTCTGCGGCACCGGATCCGGTCGCAGGGTTTTTGTTGGCCAGCCCCTCTGTGAAGAAGCCCTGGTAGTACTTCAAGGCCTGGACGATTTCCGGAGTGTCAAAAGTCCACTTCGAATTGTCCTGGCTGATGAACTTCGCGCCGTTGGACCACAGGAACGGAAGCATGGTCTGGAAGGAGTCCGAGCCGCCCGCGGGAAGTTGGAGCCCGTATTTCACCCCGTCCTGTGACTTCAGGGCCTTGGCCATGGCAGTCAGGCCGTCCCATGAGGTGGGGAATTGAGGGTAGCCGGCCTTGGCGGCCAGGTCTTTGCGGTAATACAGGACCCGGGTGTCGACGAACCACGGCACCCCCAGGCTGGTACCGCTGATCTGTGTGGACTTCACCGAGCTCGGGAAGAAGGCCGAGCTATCGATCTCCGAGGGCTTGGGATCGAAGGCATCACTGAAATCGGTCATCCAGGTGGTGCCCATCTGGGCAATATCGGGCGTGGTGCCTCCGGCGATGGCCGTCTGGTACTTGTTGTGCGCCGCATCCCACGGGATGGCCGTGACATTGACCTTCACACCAGGGTTTTCGGCCTCAAAGTCCTTCAAGAGCCCGGGAAGCAGCTTTGCCTCATCCCCTTGGGCCCACAGATTAATCGTTCCGGTGGCGGCACCGCCTGCGACTGCCTTTCCGGTTTCCGGAGTGCTCGTGGCTGCGTTGTCCCGTCCGCAGCCGGTCAGCAGCAGCCCGGCGGCAAGGCCAAGCGCTGCGATCTTCCTGATGCGGACACGCGTGTCCCCAGTGGTTTGGATCATCGTTGTTCCCTTCGGTCGGACGCCCGGGGCGCCAGGTAGCAGAACGCCAGATTGATGCGCTTAGATGCTTGCAAAGCAGGCACTCAATGCGCTTAGATCGGGCTGTAGCTCAATCTAAGCGCATTACTGTGATTTTGACAACAGTTTTCCGTGCGGAACTGCTCAGATCATCTTTTCGCGCAGCCGCAGCTTTCGCGCACCACAAGGTGCACCGGCAACTGCCTTTCAACGAGAGGGGCAACGGGCTGGGAGATGGCGTCGACCAGGATTTCCACGGCCGTGCGCCCCATCAGTTCCATCGGCTGGCGGACCGTAGTCAGTGTCGGGCTGACGAGCCGGCCCGCCACGATGCCATCAAAACCGGCCACCGCTACCTGACCCGGAACCGAAACTCCGGCGGCCTTGAGTGTCTCCATGACCACCAACGCTTCCTCATCATTGGCGCAGACAAAACAGTCCGGAAGGGAACCGGAACCCAGGAGGTCTGCGATCAGATCCGCAGTCACACCGCTGGCGCCGGGCCTGCTTTCCAATGCGGGCAGAACCTCCAATCCGCGGGCACTAAGCGCCGCGCCGAAAGCCTCGTACCTCGCTTCCGTCTCGACGTTGGGGATGCTGACGAACATCAGCTTCCTGAACCCGTGAACGCCAAGAAGATGCTCCATGAGCTGCCGCATGCCCGAGGCATTGTCCACCGTCACGTGATGGAGCCCGTCTATCCCGGACGGGTCGGAGAGTTCAAGAACGGGAATGCGGGCCGAGATGCGCCGGGTTACCTCTGCAGGAATGGTGCGGGGAAAAATAATCAAACCGTCGACCCGGCCGGCAATGTCAGTCACTGCCCTTTCGCTGCTGGCCCTGTTGCCGCCGCCGATCATCAGCGCGTAGCCCCGGCTAAAGCTCTCCAGCTGGACACCCCGCTGGACCTCGTCAACATAGACCGGGAACAGCCGGCAATCATCATTAGGCGCCACGACAGCAGCGGCCCGGTCTTTCTTCATTCCCTCCGCATCGGGCAGAAAATTCAGGAAGTCGAACGAAAAGAGCCCCAGTGCACCGGTACGGCCCTTGGCCAAGCCGCGGGCGCTGGCACTGGGCACATACCCGAGGGCCCGGGCAGCATCAATCACAGCGACTCGTGTTGAGTCTTTAACCCGGTGAGGCTGCGTGAAAGCAAACGAAACCGTGGCAATCGACACCCCAGCCCGCTCCGCAACGTCATAAACCGTCGGACTCTTCGCCACTGCCATCACTCCCCTTAACACGCAGACTATGCGCTTAACAATAGAGGCGAAAGCCGGGAGTGGATCTTGTCCCTCACGGCCGGGCATGTCGGCCCCCGATCCCGCCGGGTGCCTCGACCCGATGCATTCATCAAGGATTTCGGCTTGCACGGCCGGCTGAACGGCGTCGGACTGGGCCCGCAGGGTGAAAACCTCGGCAGTGAACGGGCCTTCTGCCGACTCCTTCCGACGTCGGTGGCGTCCGATTCCCTGGAGCGGGCCCGACGGTGGCCACTTAGTGGCCCATTTGGGATCAGGCCTGTCCTCGTAGCTTCAACACGCTGGAGTTGACAGGGAA
>NZ_JBFTPW010000038.1:0-12531 GCF_056398685.1 Arthrobacter sp. 01T428
CCTTGCCCTGCGGGTAGACAGGCCTCCGTCGGCCACAGCTCCGCAAGCTTCGCCAGCAGCCAAAAAACAACGGGGGAGGAACCGAGAGTAGCTGGCTTAGGTTACGCCGCTCCCTCACCAATCCTCTGCAAAGGACACCAAAACCATGACCGAAACCCAGACACCCGTGCTGGAAATGCTCGACCCCTCCACCCTGACCGTGGACACCAACGTCCGGCGCGACGCCGCACTCACGCCCGACTTCGTCAAAAGCATCAAGGAACTCGGCGTGCTCGAACCCGTGATCGCCCACCGCAAGGACGACGGCACCGTACACGTCCTGATGGGACAGCGCCGCACCCTCGGCGCTGTCGAAGCCGGACGCGGAACCATCCCCGTGATGGTCGTCGCCAGCCCCGAAGAAGCCGATCGCATCCTCACGCAGGTGGTCGAGAACATCCAGCGCACGGAACTCTCCGACGCCGACGAAGCCGACGCCTATCACCAGCTCTCCCTCATCGGCGTGTCCGCCGCCCAGATCGCCAAGAAAACCGGCCGGACCAAGACCACCGTCGAGGGAGCGCTCAAGGCCAAGGCATCCGAGGCCGGAGCCACCGCGCTAGGCAAAGGATGCACCATCGAGGAAGCTTTGATCCTCGCCGAGTTTGAGTCGGATGAGGAAGCCATCGCTGAGTTGGAATCGGTCATCATGGACGAACCCGAGCAGTTGTTCCACGTAGCCCAGCAGTTGCGCGACGAGCGCGAGCGGGCCGCCGCCCTCGCGGCGCTGATCGCGGAACTGGAAGCCCAGGGCAAGACCATCGTGGAGGACGCCGGGAACTACGCCGACGAGGAGAACATGTACGTCTCAGCGGCATACCGGGCAGATGGAGAACCGGCCACCGAGGAGGACGCCAACGCCTACGTGATCAGCACCGACTACCGGGGCCAGCACAACGCGAAGCCCGTCATCACC
The DNA here is from genome assembly GCF_056398685.1 of Arthrobacter sp. 01T428. Lineage (NCBI taxonomy): Bacteria > Bacillati > Actinomycetota > Actinomycetes > Micrococcales > Micrococcaceae > Arthrobacter > Arthrobacter sp. 01T428. Next base: position 956 of record NZ_JBFTPW010000038.1, read on the forward strand.
GGCTGGGCAGAACTCGGCTTCACACCGAAGTACGAACGCTACGACGGCGGCACTCAGACCCAGAAAGGCCCGATGACCGACGAGCAGAAAGCCGAGCGGAAAACCCTGATAGCCAACAACAAGGCCATGGAATCGGCAACGACCGTGCGTCGCGACTGGGTCAAGACCCTGCTGGCCCGCAAGACCGCGCCGAAGGGATGGCAGTACTTCACCGTCCACGCGATCACCCACCACCCCGAAGTGGCCAGCGGCTACGACGGCAAGGTGGCCGCCGAAATGATCGGAGCAAAGTTCGAAGACAGCGACCGCTGGGCATGGAACCCGCTCCGGGACCACGTCGCCACGAGCAAGGCACGTCCCGAGATCTCTCTGATCGCGCTCGTCTGCGCCGGGTACGAGAAGACGATCGTCAAGGACTCGTGGCGCTCGGCCAGCGAGCGGCACGCCGACTACCTCGGCCAGCTCGTGGCATGGGGATACACCCCTGCCGAGGTCGAACAGATCATCCTCGACAAGCACACCACCGCCGAAACCAGCGAGGAAACGGCGGAATAACACCTCGTGCCGGGCGGAACCCCCACCGCCCGGCACGGCCCCCGGCCACTCACCACCCGCAGGCCGGGAACCGTGAAATGTCGGGCGGGCCGCCGCACCAGGGCGAACCAACGCTGCTGGTCACCAGCGGCGGCCCGCCATTCACCGCCACCACCAAGCGCGGCCCCCGGAGTGCCGCGCGCTACCTCAATGTCAGAGACAGCATTCATACTGGACTCCAGACCCGGCCAGCGCCCACACCAGAGCGGCAAGGAAGCCGGCCGGTGGCACCACCGAACCGTCCCCGCCCAAGTCGTCAGGGACTACACAACCAGTTCAGCTAAGCTGAACCCATAGATTCCTTTTGCAGAGGGAAAACCCCAGGGGCCGGCACATGCCGGCCCCTGGTTGCTTAACCACCAAACAGCACCCCTGGTCAATGCCCTGCCATCTGCCACAGATCCAGACCCATCCTTGCCGCCGTCAACAGCAACGCCGCAGCCGCGATCCAGACGCCGGCGATCTGCCAGGCACTGGCCCGCGGCCGCCGTCCATCCTCCATGCTTCCCCTTCCCCTCACCCAGTGGGGAACCCATCCTAGAAGCCAGGAACGACACCCGACCGGCCCGCCGGCGCCGCCCGGATGCGTTGTGCACCCGATACCCACAACCACACGGGCCAACCAGCCACGGGCTGTGGACAACCGGCGCCCGGCTGTCCACAGAAAAGACCGGGCGCGCCTCTGGACCCCGGGCGAGCCGTTGCGGTCCACCCAGATCCGGATGCTGGAAACAGCGTGGCGGCCAGGCTGCGCCAGGGCAAACGAATGTCCCGCCGGAATGGGGTTACCGACGGGACCGAACCACTGTACCAACAGCACGTTTCCACGAATGAGCATTGACCCATCGAAACCGGCGGGCGCAGGCCCGGCGGACACCCCGCTATGCGGGCATTCTCAAATGATTCTTCTGACACAGCTACGCGGACATATTTGATGAGCCATCGCGCGCCGTGGACAAAGAATCCGGACACCCTCATTATTTGGATGGGGCGCGTCCACTCGGGCGGGACGGGCCTAGTTTTACTGGACCCGCGGGATAAAAAAGCCCCTCACCGTGGGGGACGGTGAGGGGCTTAGTGTGTAATCGTAGGCGGGTACACGGCCCGCTGGGCTGCCGGCTTCCCCAGCCTACGGGGCCGCATACCGGCGCGGATCCGGCGCTGGCCGGATTGACCAAGCCTAGAGGCATCGCGCCGCGACGAGCAAACGAAGCAGGGCTTGTTCCGCCCTCAGTGAGGCTGCCTACAACCATCCGCGTTCGCGCGGTGCCCCGACCAACATTTTTGCGGCCCTCAGTGTCGGGATCGTGGCTGGAGGTCCGCCAGTTCGGGCTGAGGTTCGGCCGGCGCCGGTTCTGCTCCCGGACGGTAGCGGTAGGTGATGTTTTCGTCTTGGACGACGAAGGTCTCCACGCCGCTGCGGGACCAGTGAAGGACGAGCAGGCCGTAGCGTTCGGCGAGCTTGGCCAATGTCGAAAAGGTCGTGACGTCAATGACGGGACGGCCTTGCGGCGCAGGCATGGGGTGGACACGCACCAGCAGTGCAGCGTAGCGGCGGCGGATGGCCGCGGCCTCGTCCGCCGGTGCTGTGCGGCGCGCAAAGACGACGATGACGGCTCCTATGACCAGTGCGGCGAGCAGCAGGACGGCTGAAACGACGCGGGCCGCGACTGCGGTGATGTTCACGCCGTTCAGCCCGAGCATGCGGGGCATCATGACGGTCTGCTCCGTGGTGGCGGTGTCGGCCACGGTCAGGGTGTCCGGGGCACCGGCGAGAGCGAGCTGGAGCGGGGTGAGGGTGAGCTTGAGTCCGGGCTGGAATTCGGCTCCCGTTGATGACTTGACCTGTGGTGTCACGACGATGGTGAGAGGTCCGGAGGGGAACCCGGTAATAGCTGATGCTGCCTGTGCCTTGGCATCCAGTGCCTTCAGGTCCAGCGTGATTTCGCCTTCATATCCCGGGCCGGTGAAGGTTTCGGGGCCGGTGAGCGGGATGGTCGTGTGCCAGCCTCCGGGTGCGGACAGGTCTGCCTTTACGGTCGCGGTTCCGGGGTCGCCGTGATAGGTGAAGTGGACATCGACGGTGTTGGAGAGTTTACGGAAGACCGGGTCCGGGGAATTCGCGGTGGTTCCGTCGTACACCGGGCTGTGTCCGACGTCGGCGGTGTAGGAGAAGTCCATCCGGGTGCCGGTCTTGGTCTGGGATGTGGCCGGCTGCTCGACCGGCCCGTACCACGCCAGCACTCCCAGGGCCATGCCCATCATCGCGAAGACGATGGAAAGGACAGTGGAAATCCGCAGCGAGGACGGAAGGCTCCCCAAGGCAAGGGCCGGGGCGGGGCTTGAACTGATGTGGCGGGACAAGGCTGCTCTCCTTCGTTTGCGCCGGTGGCGGGTAGTTGCGGCGGCACCGCCGCCAGCCAGCAGGGCGAATGCCAGCAACCCGAGGACCGGCGGGCTCGTGAGGGTTTCAAGCCACAGGCCGCCCTGCGGGACATGAAGCACGGCCCGGCCCACGAGCTCATCGCCGCGCGGCCTGGCGGGATCGACCGACTGGTTGTTATCACCCTTGAAAATAAACGCTTCACCGTTCCCGCCGATGATCCGGTGCAGAGCCACCTCGCCTTTGCCGGGCAGGTTGTAAGCGGCGATATCGCCCACCGAGTACGAGGATGCCCGGGCGACGATGACCAAATCGCCCTGATAATAAACGGGGTTCATGCTGACACCATGCGTGATAACCACGGCCGCCTGGCCGCTGGCGAGGGCAATCCCTGCAGCTGCTGCCAGCACGGCGACGGCCATGATGAGGAGGACCCTCAGACGGTGCGTCAGCCGCTGTGCCAAGAAAAACCCCTATCGGGACGGGGACGGGAGTGAGCGGCCGGCCCAAAAGAGGGCCGACCGCTCACGGGAGCTTAGGAGCTCGGGACGGTCACGGCGATGCTATCCACGCTTACGGGCGTGGCGACGGTGCATACGGAGATATGGGATGGGTTTATGGCCAGGCATGTGATCGACGCGGCTCCGTCAAGCGAAATTGTGGGGATCTTGCCGTCAGCGTGGTCATCCGCGAAGGTCAGGGTTACCTGGTTGACCAACGTGTTGGCAGGAGCGTCGCTGTATCCGTAGGCGATGCTGTTCAGGGTGGCACCGGTGACCGACTGGGTCACCGTACCGCCAACGAACTGGGCCGCGGCGGCCTGCCCGGCGGTGGCGACACCCGTACCGGTGAAGGCGGATCCCGCAGCAACGGCGAGGCCGGCGACGGACAAGGCAGTGAAGATCTTTGCAGACTTGCGCATGATGATTCTCTTTCGATTAGGAAGCCCGGCACCCCTGAGCGGGCCCCGCGGCGGTTGCAACCCCAGGTACAACTGGATGCCGCTGCCGAGAACAACGCAGCTCGGAAAGGACAGGAAAGCAGCAAAGGTGCATTGCGCTGCTTCTCCGCGGATCGCGGGTGTGCGGTGGGTTCATCGACTTTTCGAAGCTAACAGCTGGCAGCCGGGTTTAATCCGGCCTTTGGATTAACCTGTGGGAACCTTTGGTGTGGGGGTCGAAACTGGGTGAATGCTGGGGTGAAACTACTGAAAGCATGGACCTGGTGAGGCCGCCAACCGGGCCGTGGGCATCGCGGGGTGTGACGGAGCGGACCCGTTTCCCCGGCCCCAGAGAAGGCCCACGTTTTCCGCAGGATCGGCCGATGTCGGGCTATCCCGTCGATGGGGCACGTACTTTGGAAGGATGGCCAGTTCAGCATCATCCCACTCCGGCGACCCCGGTGCGGGTCCCGTCGGCGAAGCGGCATCCTTCAGGGTTCCCGCGGGCGGGGGCCCGTCCCGGAGCGGACGGGAGTTGCCGTTGCTGGATGGGGCAGTGCTGGAAGAGCTGGGAGAACAGCTGGGTCGGCCGGACATGGCATGGAATTTTGCGCGTGACTATGCCTCCATGTGGGGGCCGCGGTACCGTCGCCTCGTTGCTTCTGTCGAACGCGGGGACCTGGTGGCAGCCCTTGACGCGGTACTCAGCTTGAAAGTCTCTTCTGCCATGGTCGGCGGGTTACGGCTGGCGCATCTCGCGCAGATGTTGGAGGCTACCGTCCGGAAAGGGGACCTGCGTGACGGGGCGGCCCTCCTGGCCGTGATTGCGGCCCATGGCCGGGCGACGGTCACAGAACTGCAGCTCAGGTACATCAGGACGGACGGATAGCTGGCGGTCCCTCGCAGCCTTTTGCGGACAGTCTGCAACCAGCGAGGCGGTCGGATCGTCACAGGGTTTGCGGCGGGGTTCGAGATACGCCTCCGCGGACTTTCGTCCGTGTCATTGACGTTAGGCGCCCTGGCTTCTTTTCCCGCTGCGGATGGCGCCGGCGCGTTCAGACGGGGACAGGATCGTTCCGGCTCCCCGACGCGGCTCTCGAAGGAAGTCGGACTTGCCCGCAGCTCCACTGCAATGCCTCCCCCTGTTGGCGTCCGCCTCCCGATCCAGGTCCAGCCCGTTGTGCCGGAGAACCTACTCTCTTACGGGCCTCGGAAGGGAGAGGGCTCAGCTGTGGGGTCGGGGGCATGACTGCCCGCGGTCTGAGGCCGGGGCCGGCCCATCATCGCCGTGATTCTGGCCCGCATCTCCCGTGGCCAGAAGGGCTTGGTGATGTATTCATCGGCTCCGCCGTGAAGGGCGGTCAGCTGATAGGACTCGTCAGCCCTGCCGGTGAGCATCACGATATAGGCGTCGCTGAACTCCCGGAGCAGGCGCAGTACCTCGAGACCGTCGATGTCCGGCAAACCCACGTCCACGGTCACGACGTCGGGGTTGATGTCCCGAACCACCTCAACGCCTTCTCGGCCGCCGGATGCTGTATGGACTTCGAAACCCCATTGGAGAAGGATTCCTCCGATCAGGTTGCGCATGTCCTCGTCGTCTTCTATTACTACAGCCACGCCTAAGTCGCTCATGGCCCCCCATGTGTACTTCAAGAATCCGCGTCAGCCCAGCACCGACGCGGTATTCAGACCTTTAGTCCCCAAGCTACAAGGAAAGGGCGGGCTTTGCATGAACTGTTTGAAAGAGGCAGCCCGGGCCGAACGAGACGGCGACCCTCCACGCGGCTTTGCGGCGCAAGTACGGGGACGCCGCGGCCGAATAGGCATATGACCTCTACAGAACCCCCGACCGGGGGACCATCCCGCGAATGTCTCCCTACAAGCCAGGGAGCGTTCAAGGGTGGAAACCTGAATACGCTGGGCAATATTAAGCAAATCTTGAGCTTTCCTTAGCGTCACCCTGAGCTTGACTGTGTATGTGGGACACCTTCTGGGTACCATCGGCGGGTTGTCCTACTGAAAGGCACTTTTCGTGGATTTCATCCGCTATGCCATCGGCCTCGTGATCTTCCTGGGCGCCTCATTTGTGCTGATGTTTTCCGTTCACCTGCTCGTGCTGTGGCATACGAAGCGGAAGAACGCGCCGTTGCCGGTACGCGAGAAGTAGCCGCGACCATGCCCTACCTCGACATCAACCCCCATCGACCGCGCCCTAAGTGGATCGGATACGTCGTACTGGCTGTGCTGACGGTCCTGACGGTCATTGTCGTCATCGCCGCTCTCACCGGCCCATAGTATTTTCCAAACTTCGATAGCGACATGGTGCCGGTCCGGAAGCACGCTGGGATTGCCCCCCGCGGTTGCTGTTCAGCGGTCCGATGATTGGTTCCTGGAACTGCAGGTCAGGTGAAGGCGACTTTTCACAAACGTATGTAAGAATCGTGGAACTTGCCGGGTTCGTCAGGGACCGAGCAGCCCATTAATGCCGGTCAGGCCCTGCGGCCGGCAAGGGTATGTCGAAGGATCCGCAGTACCAGGGGGAATGAGTTTGATTCAGATCATGGTCGATGATCCGTCGCGTGAAGATGTCCAGGGCCTGTTGGGCGAGCATCTGGACGACATGTACGCGGCTTCGCCCGCGGGAAGCGTGCACGCCCTGGACCATGCGGCGTTGACTGGTCCGGGCATCACGTTCTGGACGGCCAAGAGGTCGGGGATGCTCCTTGGGTGCGGGGCGCTGAAGGAACTCACACCGGCAGCCGCGGAACTCAAATCAATGCGCACGACGGCGTCTTCACGAGGGCAAGGAGTGGCAACCCGCCTCCTCGCCGTTCTTATCGAGGAAGCCAGCCAACGCGGGTACCGGCGCCTGTATCTGGAAACCGGGACGCAGCAAGTCTTCGCACCGGCCCGGGCGCTGTACAGCAAATACGGTTTCACACCTTGCGGGCCATTCAACGGTTACCGGCCGGACCCCCACAGCGTCTTCATGACACTTGGCCTTCCGGCCATCCCCGGATCTGAGCACAGTTGACAGGAAGCCAGCAGCACGACCCATTGCCTCCTCGAAAGGGTGCACACTGGGGGCGTTCCATGGGCCGTGTCTGCCCGCTCGGTTCCGATCTGCGGTCAGGCTGCCCTCGCAGCGTCGGCGAATGAGCAAACGGAGATGTTGACCACTGACTGTTGGGGATCGATCAGGGGTGGAAGGCGGTGGGATTGCGAGCAGCGGCGCAGCGCTTCCATGGCCGCGGGGTCGACGTTGGCCCCGGTGACGTCGACCTCCAAGGCCAGGCCAAGCATAAGTGCGTTGGCCCGCCTCACGACAACATAGAGGGCGTGAAGGCTCCGGGAGGTTAGATGCCCCTGGGCTGTGATGCGGACCTGGGCACCATCGATGTCCATTTTTACGAGAAGCCGGATTTTTTCGGTCATGAGTCCTCTTCCGATCAGGAACCGCGACGCTGCGGCCCGGAACAAAGACTAAACGGAGGATGTGATCCGGGCAACAGCCGGTTCGCCGGTGCGCAGACCGCCGTGCACCTTCCCTTCTATTCCGATCGGACCTTACAACGAACCCACCCCCGTCGGCCCGCTGGTTATGTTCCGTGGCCCAACGTTCGGTCTTCCCCTCGGTCATCTGGAGTCCTATGCTCGGTGAATCGCCGACCACATGCCCCGGGGGAATCATGGAGAATCGGAAGTCGAAGTACAAGTGCCCGAAATGCCGTACGCGGTTGCTTGAGACCTGGTATATCGAGACTGTTGGCGGTGTCGATATGGAGCGTCGGAGAATTGGGCGACCCTTCTGCCCTAATGGACACACCATTACGTACTGGAATCTCGCCGGACAACCGATCAAAGCCGTCTAACCAGAGCCTTTGCCCAAGCTCGGCCTAGCATAAGGGTACCGGTGGCGGATGTGGCGCAGGAACTCCGAGGAATCCATGAGCACCGACGCTCGGCAAGAGAAGATCGACCGTTTGGTATCTGATCTTGCGATACGCCACAGGGATCCCGTTCGGGCTGTTCTAAGCGCCGAATGTGGCAGGGGAATAATGCTGAGCGTCGTTTAACAAAGAAAGTCCCGCCGGAATGGGGGGTACCGGCGGGACTTCTTCACTGTATCAAATAGATCAGGAGCAGCCGATTTCTCTCCGTTGAATAAGAACTGGTGCGTGGCACCTGCTGCCCTCCCGTCCGCTCTAATCGGCAGCGGTGGGCCTCGTCGTGGTTTGGGACCAGCCTTGGTCCGGTCGCTTCTCGGCCCACAATGTCCAGTCCTCCGGTTTAACCGAGGGCCTGCCAAGCAGATATCCCTGACCGGTGGCCATGCCCAGAGCGGTAACGGAAGTCAATTCTGCCGCCGTTTCAATTCCTTCGGCCACGAGGGCAGCGTTGATCTCCGTTGCGAATCCGACCATCGCCGCTCCAAGCGCCCGCTGGCCTGGATCCGTGTCGATTCCGGCGATGATGTCGCGGTCGAGCTTGATAAAGTCCGGCTTTAGCCAAAGGATGTGGCGCATGGACGCGAAACCGGCACCGGCGTCATCGACGGCGATTCGCAGCCCGGAGCGCCGCAAGGGCGTGAGTGCCGCTGCGAGTGTTGCGTAGTCAACGACCTGATGGTGTTCGGTCACCTCAAGGACGATTCGACGTGTCGGGATGGGGGAGTTCTCAAGAATTTTCGGCAATCGCCGGTCAAGGCAGGCCCGGGGTGAGAGATTCACCGCCACGTAGATATGTAACGGCAGTCCCTCCGCTGCCTCAAGGGCGGTTTCCAGAGCAAGAATTTCAAGCTCAACGTCCAGCCCGACAGAGGCAGCTTCGACGAACCACACCTCAGGGGAGATACCTGGAGAACTGAGGAAGCGGGTCAGCGCTTCAGCTCCGAGGACGGAGCCGGATGCGAGATCCCGGATGGGCTGGAAAGCTGTCAGCAAGGTGCGGTCAGTGATCATCGCCTCGACTCTCGCCCTGGTCTCAGCAGCCGCAAAGGCCTGAGCCGCCGCGGCATCCAGAGCACGGATCGTTCCCTCGAATCCGCCGTAACGACCCCTTTCGTCAGTAAGTGGCCTGCCTGAGACTTCCACCAGGACAGTGCACCCATTTCGATGACGGCAGACAGTGACAAGGCCGTCACTCTTGGTACTGGTCCCTGCACTCGACGGTGCCGGCTGCAACGCGTCTGTGAGATCACCGGAATCAAGCACCAGTCGAATGTGCCTGCCGAGCAATTCAGAAGGCTCATAGCCGGTCAGCTCGAGGCATGCCGGTCCGGAGAAAGTGAACCGCCCGTCCGGACCGACGGCCCACAGCCATTCGCGGCTGGTGCTCAGCACGGTATCCATCAAGCGGGCAGTCCGGGAAGCCGCTGAGCGTTCCCGGTGCTGCTGCCGCACCAGAGAAGTCGCGGCGTAAACAACAATTGGTGCCGTCAGCAAAACCACAACATCCGGAACAACCCCCGGCCAGACAAAATGCCCCCACGGTCCCTCGCTCATGACTAAAGGAAGGCCGATCGTCAACACAACAGCGGCTTCGATAAAGATGATCAGGAGCAGCCACCGCCAGGATTTGGGTAGCCGAAGCCCAGATGACCTGGTTAAAGATAAATTAGCCTTGCCGTCTCCAAACATGGCTCCCCAATGCGTGAACTTAAAGATAACAATTCACCTATCCTGCCACCCAAGTGCCGACGGAGAGGGATTACGACAGGAATATCCTGTTTCGCCTCTATGACGCGCTCGGCAAAGTCGTCTGCCCGAAGTGATTCTGTCAACTATTTCTGGCCCCGGCTGGATGGTAAAACCCCACTATCCGGCTTTCCCAAGTCTGAGGGTTCTCTCCGACACGCCGCCGGAATTTCATCTGCAGGACAACCTTGCGGATGGTTCGGACCCCTACGATAAATCGTCATCACTCGTCTATTTAGGAGATCCATTGTCGTACCAGCAGCAACAGACCGTCCCTGCCGGCAGCGCCGTCCCGCTTTGGTACCCGTACTACGGTGCGCCCATCGGCGAGGCCGTCCGGCGGTTCTTCAAGAAATACGCCACCTTCACCGGCAGGGCCAGCCGCAGCGAATACTGGTGGTGGACCCTCATCTCCGTCGTGGTGAGCATCGTGCTGAACATCATCATGTCCGTGGCAGGATCCGCGGGCGCTACCGTCAGTGACTCCGGAACCATGGTCCCCGGTCCCGGCGCGATTGTCGGCGTCATCCTCTTGGTCATCTGGGGCCTGGCCGTCATCGTCCCGTCCCTGGCCCTTGTCGTCCGTCGCCTGCACGATGCGAACTTCAGCGGCTGGATGATCCTCATCGGGCTCGTCCCGTTCCTCGGGGGCCTGGCTCTTCTCATCTTCATGCTCCTACCGCAGAAACCCGAAGGCCAGCGGTTCGACGTCCCCGCGTAGGCTCACGGCAGCGATTGATCTAAAGGCCGCCAGCGTGCCGCCAGCGTACCGCCAGCGTGCCGCCAGCGTGCCGCCAGCGTGCCGCCAGCGTGCCGCCAGCGTACCGCTGGCGGCCTTTAGCGTGCAGCCCCGGATCCCCCAGCAGCCCGGGCGTATCGGGCAGACATACCCCTCCCTACGGATACAGTGCGGCCACGGGCAGAATCGTGTCGCGGAAATCTCAGAAAGTTTTGGGTGAACCGGCACGTTGAGCACTGTTCCAACCCGCTGCATTCTGTCGTTCCGTGGTGCCAGACTTCGGCTGTGGAGGAAAAGTTCTGGGAAGCGCCGCGTTCGACGAGGTCTGGGTCGAGGCCTCAAAGGTCCGCCGGCGGAAGATCGACCGGCGATGGTGACTAGCAGACCTGCCGTGAACGCGGCGGAACGGTTTCGGTCCATGGTGGTCAGGGGGCCACAGCCCAAGGTGATTGACCGCGGTGGGTTTCGGCTGTACACATCCGCAGGACGATACAGAGGGAACCTGTCGTGCTCCTGTGAGACCTGGCTTCGACCAACCGCCACAGAGGAGCGCAACGTGGCCGACCGTGGATCCAGGCCGCACGAAAGCCACCGCCGCGATACCGGGTTTAGCAACACGCCCTAGGGGGCTAGACGGTCCGGAAACCGGACATCGGCGGGGTCTAGCTCCGGGCGCGCCCGCAGGAGGCGCACTGAATGTCGAAAAGCCCTGCCCGACCAGGCGACGTCGGCAGAAACTTCCACGACAATTGGCTCCACCAGGGTCAGCCGGACGGGCTCCCTGTCCTTGCTAAACCGGTCTAACAATGTCGCCGGGATCTCTTCGGGCCAAGGGTGATTCCCCACAGGCCGGCGCAGATACCTACCAAGGTTCCTGGACATTGCAGCACTCAGAACAGAGGACCGTCCCACTATCCACAACCGCCCGTGCATCGGCAGCCCCACCACAACGGTTGACGGACGGCCCATGGGACCTGTCACGGCGGCAACCACCACATCCAGGACATCGCGGTGCTTGACCTTCAACCACTGCCTCTTGCCACCCACGTACAGCTGGGAAGCACCCTTGCAGTTCCCTGTCAACTCCAGCGTGTTGAAGCTACGAGGACAGGCCTGATCCCAAATGGGCCACTAAGTGGCCACCGTCGGGCCCGCTCCAGGGAATCGGACGCCACCGACGTCGGAAGGAGTCGGCAGAAGGCCCGTTCACTGCCGAGGTTT
>NZ_JBFTPW010000039.1:0-8890 GCF_056398685.1 Arthrobacter sp. 01T428
CCGCCCATGCCCAGCAGCAGTTCCTGCTGCAGGCGGTGGTCACCGCCGCCGCCGTAGAGGCGGTCCGTGATCCCGCGCGCGGCGTCGTCATTGGCCGGAACGTTCGAATCGAGCAGCAGCAGCGGCACGCGCCCGACGTCGGCCCGCCAGATGTGCGCGTTGAGCTTGCGTCCGTTGGGCAGCGGCAGCGAGATCGTCACAGGCTTGCCTGTGCCGTCCTCGGACGGTTCGCGCAACAGCGTCAGGGGCAGGCCGTCGGGGTCAAGGACCGGGTAGGTCTCCTGCTGCCAGGCGTCCCGGGACAGGGACTGCTTGAAGTAGCCCGCCTGGTACAGCAGCCCGACGCCGATCAACGGCACGCCCAGGTCCGAGGCGGCCTTCAGGTGGTCTCCGGCCAGGATCCCGAGCCCGCCGGAATACTGCGGAAGAACCTCGGTGATGCCGAACTCGGGCGAGAAATACGCGATGCACGCCGGAGCATCCGGACCCAGGCCCTGGTACCAGCGCGGCTCACTCAGGTACCGGTCCAGATCCGCGGCAGCATGCTGAACACGCTCTACAAGTTCATTGTTGGAAGCAAGTTGGTCCAGCTGATCGCGGCTGATTGACCCCAGGAGGCTTATTGGATCGTGATGGCTCTCCTCCCACAATTCCTGGTCAAGGCTTGCAAAGAGCTCGCGCGTAGCCCGGTGCCACGACCAGCGCAGATTTGTCGCGAGACGAGCCAACGGCCGGATCGGTTCGGGGAGCAGTGTACGGACTGTAAACCTTCGGATTGCCTTCACGAGCGCCACACTAATCCACTCGGTGGACGGCAGGAACAGCTTTCGGTTTCTTTTAGGTAAATGACACATTGCGCGGAAGAGTCTGGGGTACCTCTTCGCAAAATGTGATTTTTCTCGCTAACGTCGAGGTTGTGACCACTACTGCAGCACCGCGATCCAGCTCAGCATCCAAGTCCAAGCAGAAGGCCGGTATCACCGAGGGTCTTAAGTTCGGCAGATTCCCGATCACGGCCGTGCAGCCCGTCATCGAGGAAGGCCGGTTCCCGGCCAAGGCCTTGCCGGGTGAAGATTTGGTGGTTGGCGCCACGGTCTTCCGCGAGGGCCACGACCAGCTGGGGGTGAGCGCCGTCCTGCTGGACCCCAAAGGCAAAGAACGCCAACGTGTCCGGCTTGCCCCGGCCCCGGGTGAGCGTGGCAAGGGAACGGACCGTTGGGAGGGCCTGCTGACCCCAACGGCGCCTGGAGCCTGGACCTTCGCAATCGAGGCCTGGCACGACCGCTACGGCACGTGGCACCACAACGCCGAAGTGAAGGTCGAGGCCAGCATCGACGTGGAGCTGATGCTCGCTGAGGGCGTCGCCCTGCTCGCGGAAGCCGCTGCCGAAAGCACGCGAAATGCCGCAGACAAACGCATCCTTCGCACTGCCTCCGAAGGCCTCGCCGACACTTCGAGGACTGCCGAGGAGCGCCTTGCCGCCGGCTTCAGCCCAGAGGTCGCGGCCGTCGTCGAACGCCAGCCGATCCGTGAGCTGGTGACCGTCTCGGAACAATACCCACTGCTCGTGGAGCGTGACCTCGCCGGCCGCGGGGCCTGGTACGAATTCTTCCCCCGCTCCGAAGGTGCCGTTTTCGATCCCACCACGGGAACATGGACTTCAGGCAACTTCACGACGGCGGCCAAGAGGCTCGACGCCGTCGCGGACATGGGCTTCGACGTCATCTACCTGCCGCCCATCCACCCGATTGGCTTCCAGCACCGCAAGGGGCGCAACAACACCTTGACTCCGGGTCCGCAGGATCCCGGCTCGCCGTGGGCCATCGGCTCCGAAGCCGGCGGCCACGACGCCATCCATCCGGAATTGGGATCCTTCGAGGATTTCGACGCTTTCGTGGCCCGCGCCAATGAGCTGGGCCTCGAGGTCGCGCTGGATTTGGCCTTGCAGGCCGCCCCGGACCACCCCTGGGTGAAGACCAATCCGGAATGGTTCACCACCCGGGTTGACGGCAGCATCGCCTATGCCGAAAACCCGCCGAAGAAGTACCAGGACATCTATCCGCTGAACTTCGACAACGATCCCGCCGGTCTATCGAAGGAAATCCTGCGGATCGTCTTCCTGTGGGTAAGCCACGGCGTGAAGATTTTCCGCGTGGACAATCCCCACACCAAGCCTGTGTGGTTCTGGGAATGGCTGATCGCCAAGGTCAACAAAAAGCACCCCGACGTCGTCTTCCTCGCCGAGGCGTTCACCCGCCCCGCGATGATGCATGCCCTTGGCCGGGCAGGTTTCCAGCAGTCGTACACGTACTTCACGTGGCGGAACACCAAGACCGAACTGGAATCGTATTTCCAGGAGGTCAGCCACGAATCTCCGGCGTACTTCCGGCCGAATTTCTTCGTCAACACCCCGGATATCCTCACCGAATACCTCCAATACGGCGGCCCGGCCGCGTTCCGCATCCGCGCCGCACTGGCAGCCACGGCCAGCCCGCTCTGGGGCGTCTACGCCGGATTCGAGCTGTACGAGCATGTGGCGCGTCCCGGCGCCGAAGAGTACATCGACAACGAGAAATATGAGTTCAAGGACCGCAACTGGGATGCGGCGGCGGCTTCCGGGCACAGCCTCGCCCCGTACATCACACGGCTTAACGCCATCCGGAAGGCCCACCCGGCCTTGGGTGATCTGCAGAACCTGACGTTGCATCACAGCACGGATGACGCCACCATCGTGTTCTCCAAGCACAAGACCTTGCCCGACGGCAGCAAGGACACCCTGATCATCGTGGTAAACGTCGATCCCCACGGCACCAGGGAAAGCACCGTGACGCTGGATCTGTCCGCTCTTTCGCTGGATCCATCCGACTTCACCGCCAACGGACGATTCTGGGTGGATGATTTGGTCAGCGGCGAAAGCTGGGAGTGGGGCGAGTACAACTACGTCCGGCTGGACGCCCATGTAGAACCGGCACACATTCTCAATATCCGGAGGTAGCCTTAGTGAGCTTCAATCCGCAGGGTCAGAGTCAGTACTTCACGCCGAAGAACACTTTCGAGCTGAACGCCCCGGGTCTTCAACACGACCCTCATTGGTATCGGAAGGCGGTCTTCTACGAAGTGCTGGTGCGGGCCTTCGCGGATGCGAACGGCGACGGTTCTGGTGACTTCCACGGACTGATCGACAAGCTGGATTACCTGCAGTGGCTCGGAGTGGATTGTTTGTGGCTGCCGCCGTTTTTCGATTCGCCTTTGCGCGACGGCGGTTACGACATTTCCGATTACACGTCCGTTTTGGACGAGTTCGGCACCATCAGCGACTTCAAGCGGCTCGTGGCCGAAGCGCATGCGAGGGGCGTCAGGGTCATCATCGACCTCCCGCTGAACCACACCTCGGACCAACACCCTTGGTTCCAGGAATCACGCAAGAACCCGGACGGCCCGTTCGGCGACTTCTACGTGTGGAGTGACACCGACGAGAAGTACCAGGACGCGCGCATCATCTTCGTGGATACGGAAGAGTCGAACTGGACGTTCGATCCTATCCGCCGGCAGTTCTTCTGGCACCGGTTCTTCAGCCACCAGCCCGACCTGAACTTCGAAAACCCCAAGGTCATCGAGGCCGTCCACGACGTCGTCAAGTTCTGGCTGGACCAAGGCATTGACGGATTCCGGGCAGATGCCATCCCGTACCTCTTCGAAGAAGAGGGCACCAATTGCGAGAACCTGCCGGCCACCCACGGCTTCCTGCGGGATCTGCGCAAGATGGTGGACGAGAACTACCCGGGCCGAGTGATCATCGCCGAAGCGAACCAGCCGCCGCACGACGTCGTGGAGTACTTCGGCACGGAGGAAGAACCGGAATGCCACATGGCCTTCCACTTTCCCATCATGCCGCGCTTGTACTACGCACTCCGCGACCAGAAGGCCGCACCCATCATCGAGACGCTCCGGGATACCCCGGGAATCCCTGCCGGCGCGCAATGGGGTACCTTCCTGCGCAACCACGACGAACTCACCCTGGAGATGGTCACCGCCGACGAGCGTGCCGCCATGCTGGGCTGGTACGCCCCGGACCCGCGCATGCGGGCCAACATCGGTATTCGGCGGAGGCTCGCCTCGCTGCTGGACAATTCCCGTTCCGAGATCGAGCTGATCAATGCGTTGCTGCTTTCCCTGCCCGGCAGCCCCTTCTTGTACTACGGGGATGAAATCGGGATGGGAGACAACATCTGGCTTGACGATCGCGACGCGGTCCGCACGCCGATGCAATGGAACCCCGACCGCAACGCGGGTTTCTCCAACGCAGATCCCGGAAAGCTCTACCTCCCCGTCATCCAGTCGCTGGTCTACAACTACAGCATGGCGAACGTCGAGGCCGAAGCAGCCCATTCCGGCTCGCTCCTGCGCTGGACACGCCAGATCCTGAGCGTGCGGAGGAACCACCCGGCCTTCGGGCTAGGCGACTTCAAACACGTTCCGGCGGACCACGAGGTGGTTCTCGCCTACATGCGTGATCTCCGGGAGGACAATCCGGAAGGCGAGGATGCCGAATCCATCCTCTGCGTTTTCAACCTGTCCCAACATCCGGTTGCCACAACCCTGGATATCCCTGAATACGCCGGAAGGGGCCTGAGGGACGTGTTCGGCGGCCAGCCGTTCCCGGGGATCGGCGCCGACGGCTCCCTCACCCTCACGCTCGGTAGCCACGACTTCTTCTGGCTCCGGATACGTTCGGCAGGTTCCACAGGCTCCTCGCCGTACACCCAGGCCATCCCAGTGCTTTCCATCGAAGGCTGACATGAGTCACATGGCACCCACCACGGTCCTGGCCCCCCTGCTCAAGGAATGGCTGCCCCGGCAGCGCTGGTTTCCGGTCAAGGCAGGGTTGTTCGAACTGGATTTCGTCGGCTCGTTCGGTCTTCCTGCGCCCACCTCCGGGACCGCCTTGGAGGTCCAGCTGATCTCCGTCGCCTACGCCACGGCCGATGGCGGGAGGCAGACAGACATCGTCCAAGTGCCGCTCAGCTTTCGCTCCGCGCCCTCCGCCGCCTTGGCAACTGCCTCGGTGGGCCAGATCGGTGGAACAAGCGAGCAGGATCCGCCTCTCTGGGTATACGACGCCCCGCACGATCCTGAATTCGTGACGGCATGGCTGGATCTGATCCGGGGCCAGGCCACCGCCGATCCCGGAGTGGGGGAGTGCACCGCGAGCGGACATACGGTGCCGGGCGGCCTGCGGCTGCCCACCGCCTCAGGATCCGTGCGGGTGTCTTCCGGCGAGCAGTCCAATACTTCGGTGATCGTCGACGATGGCGTGTCCGCGGCGATCGTGAAGATCTTCCGGGTCCTGTCGGTCGGCAAAAACCCCGAGGTGGAAGTCGGTGCGGCCCTGACCTCGGCGGGAACGAAGGAAGTGCCGTCCACCCTAGGGTGGATCACGGGAACCTGGGAGGTGTGGACGCCCCAGGGTCGCCACGGAACAGCCTCGGCGGATTTCGCCGTTGCCCACGAGTTCCTTGCCGGCGGGCAGGACGCTTGGCGCCTCGCCGTCGACGCCGCGGCATCAGGCAAAGACTTCGCCGCCGAAGCCCGGCAACTGGGCCAAGCGACTGCCACCGTGCACTTGCGCCTCGCGGAAACCCTCGGAACCGCCACGGAACGCGTTCCGGGCCAGGACATCGCGCCCGAAGTAGCCCGGCGCGTCCGCCAGTCGTGGGCTGAGGCGGGCACCGCCGTCGGGCCCCATGAGCAGCAGCTCGAGGCACTCCTGGCGCAATTGGCGGGCAAGGAAGCCGGAACCCTGCAGCGCATCCACGGAGACCTTCACTTGGGCCAGATCCTTTTGGTGCCTGGCGCCGCGGGCGAACCTGCGCGGTGGGCGATCCTGGACTTTGAGGGCGAACCACTGAGGCCGATTGAACACCGTAACATTCCCGACGTTCCCCTGCGGGACGTCGTCGGGATGCTGCGGTCCTTCGACTACGCGGCCGGTGCGGCCATCCGCGAGAACCCGGGCGCCCGGGTTCCCGCCACGTGGGTTGACGACTGCGCCGAGGCCTTCCTGGCTGGCTACAGCGACATCACCCCTGGAACGATTGACCGCCGCTCGCCGCTGTTTGTGGCATTGTGGCTGGACAAGGCCTTGTACGAGGTGATCTATGAGCTGCGGAACAGGCCGGACTGGTTGCCCATTCCGGTCAATGCTTCGCGGCAGCTCCTCGGAAACACGAGCCCCGGCACGGATGCCGCGGCGACATCGGAAGGTAAGGAAATGACAGGCTCAGCACGTACCGAACGGCCCCGAGTCCCGCTGTATGTGGACGCCGCTACCCTGGGCCGGGTGGCCGCTGGTGCGCACCACGCCCCGCACTCGGTGCTGGGCGCCCACCTTGACGACCACGGTCACGTCACCATCCGTACGGTCAAGCACCTCGCTGCGGAGGTATCTGTGGTCACCGAAGGTGGTTCCACCGCGATGACCCACGAGACCGACGGCATCTGGGTGGCTGTCCTCGAACCGCTGCAGCAAGGCCACGTACCGGACTACCGACTGGACGTCGTGTACGGCGATTCCGCGCCCGTGACGATCAACGATCCCTACCACTACCTTCCAACCGTCGGGGAAGTGGACCTGCACCTCATCGGAGAAGGCCGGCACGAACGGCTTTGGGACACGCTGGGC
The DNA here is from genome assembly GCF_056398685.1 of Arthrobacter sp. 01T428. Taxonomy (NCBI): domain Bacteria; kingdom Bacillati; phylum Actinomycetota; class Actinomycetes; order Micrococcales; family Micrococcaceae; genus Arthrobacter; species Arthrobacter sp. 01T428. The sequence continues at coordinate 6,683 of NZ_JBFTPW010000039.1, forward strand.
TCCCACGTCCAGCACTACCGCTCCCCGCTCGGCGATGTGGACGGCGTCTCCTTCGCCGTCTGGGCCCCCAACGCACAGGCAGTCCGCGTCAAGGGTGACTTCAACTCCTGGGATGGGCGTGAGCACGCCTTGCGCTCACTCGGGTCTTCAGGCGTCTGGGAGGTCTTCATCCCGGGCGTTGTAGCAGGGGCGTGCTACAAATTCGAGTTGCTCACCAAGGCCGGACACTGGGTGGAGAAAGCCGACCCGCTCGCCTTCGGAACCGAAGTTCCGCCCTTGACCGCGTCACGCGTAGTGGAGTCCGGCTACCGCTTCAAGGACGACGCCTGGATGACCGCGCGCGCCAACAAGGATCCGCACAACTCGCCCATGAGCGTGTACGAGGTCCACCTTGGTTCCTGGCGCCTTGGCCTCGGGTACAAGGAGTTGGCCAAGGACCTCGTTGAGTACGTGAAGTGGCTCGGGTTCACCCACGTCGAGTTCATGCCGGTGGCCGAGCACCCCTTTGGCGGTTCATGGGGCTACCAAGTCACGTCCTACTTTGCTCCGACCTCCCGCTTCGGGCATCCGGATGAATTCAGGTTCCTTGTCGATTCGCTGCACCAGGCGGGCATCGGCGTCATCTTGGACTGGGTCCCCGCGCACTTCCCGAAGGATGCCTGGGCCCTCGCCCGTTTCGACGGCGAACCACTGTACGAGCACTCCGATCCCAGGCTCGGTGAGCACCCGGACTGGGGCACGCTCATCTTCGACTTCGGCCGCACCGAAGTTCGCAACTTCCTGGTCGCGAACGCGCTCTACTGGCTCGAGGAATTCCATATCGACGGACTCCGCGTGGACGCCGTGGCCTCCATGCTCTACAGGGACTATTCGCGAGAGGAAGGGGAGTGGTTCCCCAACGTCCACGGTGGACGCGAGAACCTGGAAGCGATTTCGTTCCTCCAAGAGGTCAACGCCACGATCTACAAGACCCACCCCGGCGCAGTGACCATTGCCGAGGAATCCACCGCATTCCCCGGTGTCACCGCGCCGACCAACCACGGTGGGCTCGGATTCGGCCTCAAATGGAACATGGGCTGGATGCACGATTCCCTCAAGTACATCTCCGAAAACCCGGTGAACCGCCGCTGGCACCACGGCACAGTGACGTTCTCCATGGTCTATGCCTTCACGGAGAACTTCCTGCTGCCCATTAGCCACGACGAGGTAGTGCACGGCAAAGGATCCATGCTGCGCAAGATGCCCGGCGACCGTTGGCAGCAGCTCGCCAACCTGCGGGCGTTCATGGCGTACCAGTGGGCCCACCCGGGCAAGCAGCTCATCTTCATGGGCACCGAATTCGGCCAAGAGGCCGAGTGGTCCGAACAGCACGGGCTCGACTGGTTCCTTGCCGACATCCCGGCGCACCGAGGACTGCAATTGCTCACGCGCGAGTTGAACACGCTGTACAGCTCGACGCCGGCCCTTCACGTCCGGGACAACGAGCCCGGCGGTTTCCAGTGGATCAACGGCGCGGACGCGGATCGCAACGTACTGACTTTTATCAGGTGGGACCACGACGGCAACCCCTTGGTGTGCGCCGTGAATTTCTCGGGAGGCCCGCACCAGGACTATGTGCTCGGCGTCCCGGCCGCCGGCGCATGGCAGGAAGTACTCAACACTGACGCCGAGGTCTACGGAGGCTCGGGTGTGATCAACAGCGGTGAACTTCTTGCCACCGCACCCGGGGCGGAAGGGCTGCCTGCGGCACTGACCGTCACCTTGCCGCCGCTCGGAGCCTCTTGGTTCGCGCCTGTGGGGTAGTTGTCCTGTTTGCGTGAGGGTGAAGCTTGCCTGAGGGTGAAGGGTCCGGAAAACTTTGAGTTTCCGGGCCCTTTGCGTGGGATCTCAGGGGCGCCTGCTGGAGCGTAGAAGCCGCCCGGAGGGGGGTTTTGCCTCCCCGGCGAAGTGGTGGTATAGTTAGTACCCGCGCTGCTCCCCAGTGGAGATCGGTGAAGTTGACTGAGTTCCTCGTGAAAATCAAGTCAAGAACGCTGATTTGACTAGGAGGCAAGCAGCCGGTAAGTTTGGGAAGTTGCTCCGGAGCGAGTCTGGGCCCTTTGGTGGGTGTGGGTGGTGCCGGGTGTGTCTGTTGTTTGAGAACTCAATAGTGTGCCAAGTTTGTTGATACCGATTTGTTTTTATGAATTGGTTGATTTTGCCGGGCCT
>NZ_JBFTPW010000040.1:0-6665 GCF_056398685.1 Arthrobacter sp. 01T428
ATGATATCCACTTCCCTTTGTACTATCCCGGATGGACTGTCCCGCCGGTGGATCAAGCATCCGTAAACGCGATTCCCCCTTCCATAGACGAGGCACCTGAAACGGGGAACCAAACGGGGAACGAGCAAACCGCCACCCTAAACCGGCGAATAGTGACCCTTCCTTCTTCCCGTTGCTCTGTATCAATTCCTGCGGCAGCACACCGGATTAGACTCGGAAGCACACAAGAAGCCGTCGTCTGGAAGCACTGTTGACATGCTTTGCGTGTCTCGTCAGCTATACGGCCCGCGGCTTGCAGAGGCGTCTCGCCGGGGTGCTCTGTCTGGCCGATAGACAAATCGGAAGTTGCCGTTCCTCCTCGCAACGTGGCCCATCACCCCGATCTGCCGACTCCGAGAAATTTAGGCGGACGGAGGAAAAGTTCCAATCAATTTCGCGGCAGGGGCGGGACGTTGGTCACTGGTGGAGATTGTCCGCAGAGTCGCTGGCGAAGGGGGAGGTTCCCGGAAGGAGGGCGACGGAAACTCGTGCTCCGTTTATCTGCACCGCTTCGTGATGAAGTCCTCGGATAAGAGTTCCCAAGTCAGGTTTCCCAAACTCGCGGGGGTTGAAGGACGGACGCTGTTCCTTGACCTTGTTTTCCAGATCCTCAAGCAGTACGGCAACTCTGCCCTTTGAGAAGAAGGCTCCTGGCTCGGTTGCAAGGGACGTAGCTGCGACTTGAACAATGTAGACAACCGATTGGATGTCGATTGGAAGATGCACCACATGGTCGGGCCCAATGACTCGTTTCGGTTGATTGGAGGAAATGAGCAGCAGCTTTTTGCCCGATGTGTGCACGGTGTCGACGACCTGGCTAGCCAACCGGATAGCAGAGACGAGTACTATCAGCCCTACAGAATCGTACGTCGCCCGAATGACCTCTGAGTAAAGGATCATCGAGCGGGCTTCAGGCACGTCCGACGGCACATGCCTGATTGAGTAGCTTCCCTGAGCGGCAAGTGACTCGGCGAGCTTCCGCTCGGGTTCGAACGAACAATCAGCGACCACTGTTCTGTGGAGGACTCCATAAGCCAAGTGCTCAGAAGCCGCCGAACCAGCGGCGATTTCCTCAATCCGGGCAGCAGACTGAGCGGATTTAGGAAGAATGGTGAGTTGATCGGCGTCAACCACCACAGCGATTTCCCGAGGAAGATTCAAATGTCCGCCTTGTGTTCGGCCACGCGGAACGCGCCCGGTTTTATTGCTGGAGGCTCGGCGACCACCAATCCTAGGAGGCGACTGAAGACATCTTTTCCCCTCATTAGTGGCTGATTGTGGCGCAGTAGTTCGAGGAATGAGTGCCCCACTTGAATCCAAGCTGCGCCTTCGCCTTGCCCCGAGATCGACGGGTCTCTTCCTACTTCCATCTGTACTCCATAAAGCAGCTCAAGTAGGGTTGATGGCTCTATGACGACGGGGGAAGATTCCGACGCTGATGGCGACGCAGCCGCCCCACTTGTCATGCCTTCGGCCGATATCAAAACGTCCATTTTGCCCTCCGCATCATCTAATCGAGCAAACCCTACGGCTCGAGGCTCAACCGAGAAGCGGAGTGTCAGATCCGGGTCGACTCGGCTAGTGAGCGTGAACCCCTCGTCCAATGCAGAAAAAGTAAGCCCGAGCGCCTCGAAGGGTTCAACGAGGAGTTGCACCACGCCGGCGGAGTACTCGATTTCGAGAAACATGAGAATGTCGTCGTTGAGCTGGCCGTATGTCTGTCCGCCCGGCACGTTTTGGGCTCGGGCAGCATCGGAGAGAACGTGGCCTGCTTGCGCAGATCGCTTTCGTTGCTCATCCAGCCGGGCGCATATCTCTTCGAAGTCTTCTTCGGAGATATATCGGGTGGACCTTTCTTCTCTTTCTTCATAGGAGGGATTGGCAAGGGGTGCTGTGTCGACCATCCTCGCCCTGACGATCTCCGTCGGGTCATCTACTTTTTCGGCTAGGTGGTCAACCAAGAAAGCAAGCCGCTCACGGTGGGTCGAACGAAGGTTCAGTCGGGCGAGCTCATGGAGTCCGCTGGGGAGCCCGACTTCCACAGCTTGCGCCAAACTTTGGAGCCTTCTATAGGCATTGCCCGAGGGCCTGATCGTCAGCAAATCGGAGGCCGCATTTAGGAGATATGCAGTGTTTTCCGCCAGTGATCGAAGATCAGATTCGTGCACTGGCACTGTCAGCGCTTCGCGTTCGCTCTTGAGAACGAAATGTACCGTCAAACGGCTTTGGACGATGTCCTTGACGATCTTGGTAAAGGGAACTCCCTGCGCCCATGACACCAGGAGCGCGGCACGCAGGACGTCCGTATGCAGGTCGGCACCGAGTGTCTGATAGCGCGCGGGTATGGAATTCCGTTCAAGGATTCCTCGAAGCTCATCAGCTGCTGACCCGTGTCCGACTACGTCTCCTCCCTCGCGCACTGTGAGGTCCTGGAGCCTGGAGACTTCCCCAGCTAGATGCAGGATTTGCCGTTCCAGGTTCTGTTGGTCCGGCTCTGCCACGTCGCCTCGGTTGACCTCGATCCAAGAATTTGCATTTCTGACGAAATTTGAGGTCACTGCCAGCCATAAGAGCGTAAGTGAACCCGCCCCATCTTCGAGAGCCTGTGCCATTTCTTGGATCAGTCCTGCATCAGAAATGGGAAGGCCATTTACGCTCACTGACCGGCCCAGGCCGGTCAGCTGATATTTTTCCGAATCTCGGAAAGACTCTCCGAGCAACTTGCTTTGGATGAGCCGATCGAAGATAGCCTTCCCGTCGATTTTGGCCTGTGTAAACCTGTGGTCGAGGGTGCTTTCGTACACGTCCTGCGCCTGAGCAATGTAGTCCTCCCGGGTGTAGGAACCTGCTCGCGCCGCACGATCTTGAAGCATGTGCTCGGCGACCCATTCGAGTGCCGTCCCTATACGTGGTTCGTAGTGGGCGCCTTGGGTGAGCCAGTCCGTTGTAGAAAGGTAGTATCCGAATACTGATGGAAGATCCTTGGCCGCGCGGAGCGCACGACTCCTTTGTGTCTCGTTCGCTAGGGAGCCTAGCTGGCCCGACAGACCTTCGAGGGTCTTCTCATCGATTTGTACGCTCTCACTAATTCTCGCGGGAACAAGCAAGTACGACCGGCCGATGCTGCCGAAACCGAGGCGCCCTGCCCTGCCCATTTTCTGAATAGCAGAATCGATCGTCATCAGGCGTTGCGATTGCCCCTCTGGCGTCACCATCGTCCCAATAACGACAACGTCGGCGGGTAGATTTATTCCGAGCTTCAACGTTTCGGTGGCGAACAGCAAACGAATGAAGCCGGACCGAAATCCGTCTTCCATCAATTCACGCATCGATGGCTCGAGGCGGGCATTATGGTAGCCAACGCCCGTTCGTAGCGACTCTCCGAGGTCCGTTCGTCCGGCACTAATCGGAAGACGCAGATATTCTTGGGTTCTACGGTCGATGTCCGAAGCCATTGATTCCGGACTGAAAAACCCTTCATAAGGGCTGCCACGAGACTTGAGCGTACGGCCGTGGTCCTTCATCATGTGAAGTTTGACGATCACCCTGACTACTTCTGCAAGCTTTTCGGCGTGGTCGCGGGTTCTAGCGAAAAACAGGACCTGCGCATCCCTAGGTCTTTTCTTGGTGTCTGGAGACTCCGCTGTTCCTGTGGCGCCCGGCAGCATCATTTCCACGGCCATCGCCACGGCCGCGCCGTATTCTGTAAGAACGTTCGAGAACGCTTTCTTGGCGCGTACAAAAGGTAGTCGCAACCATTCGGCCACCTTCCGCTGAAGATCTTCGGAGCTAGTGTCTTCTTGTAGGCCGGAGATAGACCGCGTGATCATCTGTATTGAGTCGAAAGCCGAGACCTCAAGGGGCACTGGGCGGTACGTTGCCTCAAGGACGCCCTCGCGGTCGATCCCAAGCCATTCGACAATCCTGGCCTGGGTATCTTTGTGCAGGGAGGCCGAAATTCCCATGACGGGGATAGAAGGATGGTTTTTTCTAATACTGCTTAGTAGACGCTGGAGCTTTATTCCCCTTTGTTCATCAATGATAGTCTGCAGCTCGTCGGCGACGATCAAGTTGCATCTGCCCAAGCGCATGCCGTTGGCCATTAGTCCAAGAAGCTTTTCGGGAATCATCACCGCGATGTGGAAGCGGCCACGACGCAGCGGCTCATCAAACTGAGGGTAGTCTCGAGATCCAGCCAGAACTTCCCAATGGGCGTATTCCGTGCCGGCGAGAAGCCTCTTCCAATCGGCCACTACTTGATTTACGAGCGCCTTTGTTGGGAGTAACACGATGCAATTGGACCCTGGACGCTGCTGGACTGCATGAGCGACGGCAATCATTGAAATATGACTCTTGCCGCTGGAGGTGGGGCCCAATATAAGCATGGATTTTCGTTGGGCAATGCGCGGTTCTAGGACCTCGAGAGCACGCCTGTATAGCTCAGTCCGACCATGTTCGTCGATCCCCGATTCATAACCGAGACGAGAGGTTTTTTTACGATGCTCGATCAGCTTCGCGGTTGCCTCATTGAATCTTTCTTCCAAGTGGGGAGCGTCGGGCAGGAGGTTGTATAAGCCGTCTGTTGGTACGTGAGGATGGGCAAGAGTCTTACGGAAGAATAGCCTGAATTTCTTATCCAGAGCATCGGTCAGCAGCCGAAGCCCTTCGGCAGCGTTCGTGGGGAATCTGTCCCCCTTCTCCAAGCCAGATAGCCAGGTTCTGTCCAGCATGGTCTTACGGACATCAGCCTTGGGGCTGCCTGCCGTGGAGCCGTTCAGATGGATGAAAGTATCAACGGGATCTGGGGAGGTAGCAAAGCAATAGCAAGATTTGATGGCTTCAACGGAATCGGCCGCCAGAAGATATTCGGAGGTTAAGCTTTCCAGATTTTGGAACGCGCTCGTCACCCCTTTTACAAGCTGCTCGTGGAACCACTTTCCACGCTCTCGGTGATCCGCTCGTCCAGATTCGACAACCTCTGTGTGGATGAGCAGGTCAGGGTCTCCTAGAGCATCCCAGGGTTCACGGCCCTTAAGAATCGCCGTTCGGATTGCATCCAAGGCTTCGCCATACGCAGTCCATCGCTCAACCCATCGGTAGGTCGTTTCGTCATAGTTATTCTCCGGGGACGGTGCATACCGTCGTTGCGCGGTTGACCCCGCATTCCGGCCAAGCCCGACCTCCGTGCCCGAAAGATACCGACGCGATGAGCTCATTTCAAACCTCCCGGAGGTGTCCCGTGTGAGCGAATGTTAGCATCGAAAGAATATTGGCGGTGACTTATGTCGAGGCCCGTGATCGACGCGACGACGGTCATCGAGTCCTTGCCATGCTCATCGTAGCGATGAAGGCGTCATCAGGGTCCTTATTTCACGAACGATGGAAATGGGGCAACAGGGACCTGCAGCGTTATCTTGTCTGGTCAACGGCACGATGATTTCTCAAAGCTGCAGCTCGTCCAGCTTCTGCCAAAATGCTTCACGCAATGCCCTGCGGACCCCCTGAAGGTCAGTCCTTTGTTCCCCGATGCGTTGTGCACAATCCTTAAGGAGGACCCTGTCGACTTCGCTGGGTAGAATCGGCCTGTCAGCAGCCAGGTCATTGACATCTGTCTGGCTGACACTTCCGTACCAGCTAGTGGCAACGCTTGTGCCGACTTCCCACGCGACTTCGAGGGGCGACTGGGCAAGGCCAGAATGATCCAACCCACTGCTTTCAGAGCTGTACAAAATATGCGACGACGGGCGGTGGCTACCCTGTGTTGCGAGCACCGGGTTAGGCCTGCCCTGGGACGGTGGGGCTGGCTTCGGCTTTCTGTCGACGACGAGGAGCTCAGACTCATGTGCGGCATCGCGGTCGGATATAGAAATCCGCGGAGCTTCGGCCACCGACCTGCTGAAACAAGCCTCGACGAGTTCGTTTGGCAAAGTGATGATGCTGTCCACGCGAAGGGCTAAATGCTCAGCCACAGATACTACGCCAAGCCTGCTATCTGGTGCGCCGATGCCGACCAGTATAACTTTCATGCCGAGGTCTTGCGCTTCCTCAACCGCCTCCGCCAGGTCATCATCTCCTGATATCAAGAAAGCGATGGATGCTGCCTTGTTCCGCGCGATCCCAATTAAATCAAGCCCTAGCTTTAGGTCCACCCCCTTCTGATCGCCATTGAAGGAGATCCTGCCTAGTCTCACTTTGACATCCGGTAGGAGAGCAATCTTCTTGTGCTGGTCAGTGAACAGGGCATCCTTCGATGCGTCATACCAATAGACGCGAAGGGCATCTAATCCACAGTAGTCATTTGTCCGCCTCAAGATCCCTGAAATCAGGTTGGCGTAGTCCACATGGAAGGCAGAACGAAGCGATGTGCCAGAAACCTGCGTTCCTCCTACAGCGAGAAGAAACCCAGCGTCCACAAAGATTACACTCTGATTGCTCACAACCGTGATGCTATCCGGAGGGCGCGCAAGATGCATCGAGTCGCCGGTTTAGGGTGGCGGTTTGCTCGTTCCCCGTTTGGTTCCCCGTTTCAGGTGCCTCGTCTATGGAAGGGGGAATCGCGTTTACGGATGCTTGATCCACCGGCGGGACAGTCCATCCGGGATAGTACAAAGGGAAGTGGATATCAT
>NZ_JBFTPW010000041.1:0-5471 GCF_056398685.1 Arthrobacter sp. 01T428
AGGCCCGGCAAAATCAACCAATTCATAAAAACAAATCGGTATCAACAAACTTGGCACACTATTGAGTTCTCAAACAACAGACACACCCGGCACCACCCACACCCACCAAAGGGCCCAGACTCGCTCCGGAGCAACTTCCCAAACTTACCCGAACCACCATCGCTTTGCAAATCAGTATCTCAACCAATTTCACGATTACAATTCGAATTTCCCTCAAATTGCGGCGCACGAAGCACCAGCCGTTTTAGGCTCAATTCGAAGGGGTTGGCCACCCGTGGTTCCCAGCTCTAGGCTGTCTCCCTCGCGGCGACTTAGAAGACATTACACGGCTTCTGTGCCGCGCGCAAATCCAGCACTGACGCCCCGCCGTACCCCGCACCTCAGAGGGATCCACAGCGCCCGATCGGACCGCCGCGGCGACGTCGACGGCGGAACGCGGGTTCCGGCGTCGGGCCCCTAACGGAACGCGGCGATACCAGTGAGCTTGCTACCCAAGATCAGGGTATGGACTTCGTCGGTGCCTTCATACGTGCGAACGGATTCCAGGTTGTTGGCATGCCGCAAGGGTGAGTGGTCCAGCGTTATTCCGTTGCCGCCAAGGATTGTGCGGGCTTCGCGGGCAATCTTGATGGCCTCGCGGCAGTTGTTCAATTTGCCCACCGAAATCTGGTCCGGCTGCAATGTGCCGGCGTCCTTCTTGCGCCCAAGGTGCAAGGCCAGGAGGAATCCCTTATTGATCTCCAGGGCCATATCAACCAACTTCTGCTGGGTCAGCTGGTAGCCGGCCAGCGGCCTGCCGAACTGCAGGCGGCCCTTGGAGTAATCGAGGGCTACCTCGAACGCATCGCGAGCAGCGCCCATGGCGCCCCAGATGATCCCGTAGCGGGCTTCGTTCAGGCATGAGAAGGGCCCTTTGAGCCCGACGACGTTTGGCAGCATTGCGCTTTCGGGTAGTCGCACGTTGGACAATTCGATGTCGCATTGGATGGAGGCCCGCATGGAGAGCTTAGGCTCGATCGGCGTCGCCGTGAATCCAGGTGTCTCGGTTGGGACTACAAAGCCGCGGACGCCGCCGTCGGTCTGGGCCCAGATGATGGCGACTTTGGCGACCGACGCTAGGCCGATCCAGCGTTTTGATCCGTTGAGGATCCAGTCGCCTCCGTCGCGGTGCGCAAAGGTAGTCATGCCACCCGGATCCGACCCCGCCGTCGGTTCCGTCAGCCCGAAGCAGCCGATCGCTTCCCCCGCGGCCATCGCAGGCAGCCATTCGGCTTTCTGTTCATCCGAACCGTGCTTGTAGATGGCGCTCATCGCCAGTGAGCCCTGCACCGAGACGAAGGTCCGCAGCCCGGAATCGCCAGCCTCAAGTTCCGCTCCGGTCAGGCCGTATTCGACGGCGGATCGGCCGGCGCAGCCGTAACCCTTCAGGTGCATGCCGAGCAGGCCCATCTTGGCCAGTTCAGGGACAAGTTCCAGCGGGAAAACGGCCCTTTCATACCAAGTTGCGATGTGTGGCCTGACTTCGCTATCCACGAAGGCCCGCACCGAATCGCGCAGTGCACGCTCATCCGCGCTGAGGAGGGAATCAAAGTCAATCAGATCGCTGATATCGGACATCTATGTGCCTTTCGCGGATGTGTTTGGAGGTCGGACTGCGAAGGTAGACCCTTGGTGCTCGCCAATGTCCGGGGGAATTTGCCTGTAGCTCGGCGCCGACGCGGACAGCCGGATCGGGTTGGTCAACTGCCGGGAGCTGCGACCTGTGGCGGGGTCAGTGACAATGATCGACGGTTCGAGCCCCAGGCGCTCTGCCAGTTCGAAAGCCTCGCCGACGCTGTTGATCCTCCCCGCAGGAACACCGGCGGCGAGCAATTTCCGTTGCCAATTCGCAGCAGTGTCAGCATCGAGCGCAGTCTCGATCACAATCCGCAGCTCCTCACGGGACGCTACACGGCGTTCGTTAGTGAAGAACCTCGCTTGCTCGGGCAATCCCTTGAGTCCCAGAACTGACGCAAGGGCCGCAAATTGCCGGTCGTTACCGACCGCGATGGCGAGCATGCCGCCGCCAGTGCGGAATGTCTCATAAGGGGCAATGCTGGGGTGTGCATTACCTAGCCGGGCAGGCGAACAGCCCGTGGCCAAAGTGGCCGTGGCTTGGTTGACCAGGGCTGCCAGGAGCGAGGAAAAGAGGTTGATCTGCACCTGCTGGCCGGTCCCAGTGGCATCGCGCACCCGCAAGGCCATCAGGATCCCTGCCAGGGCATTCTGTCCCGTGAGGACGTCAACCAGGGCAACCCCCACCTTGCTGGGTTCTCCGTCCGCTTGGCCGGTAATACTCATCAGACCGCCAAGTGCCTGCACGAGCAGGTCATAGCCAGGCAGATCCGCGCCGGCGCCAGCCCCGAAGCCAGAGATCGAACAGTAGACAATATCCGGCCGGCTCTCGGAGACGGTCTGAAAATCGAGCCCGAATTTCGCCATGACTCCCGGGCGGAAGTTTTCGATAACGACGTCGCAGCCGGCCACGAGCGCTCGGGCATAGCTCAATCCCTCATCGGACTTGAGATCGGCTACCACTGATCTCTTGTTCCGGTTGACGCTTGCAAAATAGGTGCCGGTGCCGTCGATGTCCATAGGTGGGACCCAGGCCCGGGTATCGTCGCCGGCAGGACTCTCTATCTTGATAACGTCCGCACCGTAATCGGCCAGCATCATGGAGCACAGCGGTCCGGCTAGAACCCGCGAAAAGTCCGCGATCCGTATTCCAGCCAAGGGCTGAGGCAGACCGCTTCGGCTGTCCGCTGTGGATTCCACGACCATCTCCCCCGATAGTTGTATGTTGCATGCAACTGTAAGGGATTGTCTTCAGCTTGTAAACAATTCCTCGCCGTATTGGAGTCAGCCGCGGAGTTTCGTCAGCTGATCCAGCTTCGCCAGATAGGCATCAGAGGACAGCCCCGGCGTCTTCGCGCAAACGCCCGTAATGAGAAGCCGGGCGGTACGGGTGACATGTTCTCGAACCGCGGCCGATGCAGCCTGCGGGTCCTTTCGCTCCAATGCCTCGAGAATGCCTCGACGGTCGTCCGCCAAGTCCTGGCTGCTTCGGATTGAAGGGATGGTCACCAACCCTTGCGCGAGAACGAGATTGCGGAGCTCGCCGTCCAGGGTCGTTAGGCGGGGATTACCCGCCAAACCCATGAGGAACAGATGGAATTCCTTGTCCGCCTGCAGGGTGCCGGGACCGTCCTCGCCGGCCGCAGCGTCCAGGATCCGCCCGTGCAACAACCGGAAATGCTCCAAGTCGTCCTTGGTGATGACCTCGGCGGCCCTAGCCGCTGCCGGGGGCTCAAGAAGAATTCGGATCTGGAAGATCTGCACAATCTCATCAAGTGAAATCTGGAGCACGCGGACGCCGCGGTTCTTCTCGATCCGGACAATGCCCTCCTTTTCGAGCAGCTGCAGGGCCTCACGTACCGGCGTTCTGGACACGCCGAGTCTTTCGGCTAGTCCGATCGCGGAATAATGCTCCCCGGGCGTCATCTCACCGGACGTGATTGCCGCCCGCAGCATCTCTGTGGCCTGCGCTGTCAGCGACACTCCGGGAGTAACCTGTTGCATGCTACTCATCCTGACATTGTAAGGGTCGACGCCGACCTGCTCTCGGAGGGTGCGTATGTGAGCCGGGGTTTGGGATTTCGGGTCCATAGGCGAGCGGGGGTTTGGGATTTCGAGGCCATATCCGAGCGGGGGTCCGGGGAAACCGGGCCATGGGTGGGCCGGGGTTGGATGCCCCGGACCGCCGCTCAGTAATAAAGGGTTTTCGTGGGACGCCCGCTCAGGTATGCGGGCTCTTCGTGGTTGGTGGGGAACTGAGTTCGTGTCGTTGAAGACAAGAGGGCCCGTGGCCCTGTTGGGATGAGTGTGTCTAAGCATTCAACCTGGAACAGGACCACGAGCCTTGATCGAGCCTACCGGGGTGGCGGCCGACGCTGCCACCATCCTCTTCAACCTGCCCGACTACCGCGTCATCTCCACCAGCCTGAGCCCTGGCGGCGGTCGCCGGGTCATTGTCGAAACCGAGCAGCCGCCGGGCTGCCCCACATGTGGGGTGGTTGCCTCACGGCGGAAGGAACGCCGCTTCCAACGGATCCGGGACATTCCCGTCGCCGGTGCCGTGGAGGTCCTCTGGTCCAAGTACCGCTGGTACTGCGAGGAGCCGGCGTGCGGGAGGCTCTCGTTCTTTGAATCCACCGCCCAGGTCCCGGCCCGGGCCCGCTCCACCGGCCGGCTCCGGGACCACCTCGTGGACGCGGTCATCCGTTCGGGCCGGGCTGTCTCGGAGACGGCTGCCGCCTTTGCGGTGTCCTGGTGGATGGTCCGGGCGGCGTTGACTGAAGCCTGCGTTATGACGCTGCCTGACGTGGACGAGCTCAGCCCGCGGATGCTGGGCATCGACGAGCACCGCTTCCGGTCCGTGCGCTACTTCCAGGACCCCGAATCCAAGACGTGGACCCGATACGAGCCGTGGATGACCACGATCGTTGACCTGGACACGGGCCAGGTCCTGGGCGTCGTGGACGGCCGGGACCACAGGGGCGTTGGGGACTGGCTCTTCGCCCGGCCGCTGGCATGGCGGCTCGGTGTTCAGGTCGTCGCGATCGACCCCTCCGCAGCGTTCCGGAAAGCGCTGCGGATGTGGCTTCCCCGCACCGCCGTCGCGGTCGATCATTTCCACCTGGTCTCCCTGGCCAACCAGGCCGTGACCGAGGCCAGGCAGAACCTCTCCCAACAGGTCAAGGGCCGCCGGGGACGGGCCGTGGACAAGGCCTGGGCGCACCGGATGCTGCTCCTGCGCGCCGGCGATACCCTCACGGAGAAGGCAGCCCACCGGCTGTCAGAAGTGTTCGCGGCCGACGATCCGACCGGCACGCTCCAGGCAGTCTGGCAGGTCAAGGAACAGCTGCGGTTCCTGCTGCGCACCGGCTCCCTGGAGGACGCCGCGACGGCGAAGCAAGAACTCGAGGACCTGGTCAAGGCAGCGGCACGGCCGGAGACGAGCAGGCTCTACCGCACCGTCTGCCGGTGGTGGAAAGAGATCGAGGTCCTCATTGTCACCGGGGCCACGACGGGAAAGGTCGAGGCCAACAACACGGCCATCAAGCAGATCAAGCGCACCGCGCGCGGATACCGGAACCCCAGCAACTACAAATCGATTATCCTCTTGAGAAGTGCCGCCCGGACGGCGGCATGACACTCATCCCAGGGATCTATTTCCCCACGAACCGTGAAGAGCCGGTATGCGGGGGTTTTCGTGGGACCCTCGCTCGTGTGTTGGGGTGTTTTAAGTGGGTCAGGCCCCGACACGGTGTGTCGGGGCCTGGCCGGTGAATGGTTGTCCGGCGGTGTCCTACTCTCCCACACCCTCCCGGGTGCAGTACCATCGGCGCTGTGGGTCTTAGCTTCCGGGTTCG
>NZ_JBFTPW010000042.1:0-4072 GCF_056398685.1 Arthrobacter sp. 01T428
CAACCAGCAGGTATGAAAGCTTAGATGATGGGGCGGAGGAACGACGCTCGTCACACAGGTCCCTCAGATTCTGGAGCTGTCCTCGGGTCGGCTGAAAGCCCGTCATCACAGGACTCCAGCGACGGCGCAACTATTCCGAGTGTAGATAACGCAGGTATCGCAGCCGTTCCGGTCGACGTCGAGCCACGCCTGGCCGAATTCATTGCGGTCGTAGTTGTCCTTGGCGGCGCGCCCCTTCACGGGAAGTGCCTCCAGGGCATCAGCCGCCAAACCGAGGGGCACCGGCTGAACCGATTCCACCGGCTTCATCCACTCCGGGTCGAAGACTGGAGCTTCCGTTGGCCCGTTGACCGGGCCCTGTCCCACTGAGAACTGGCCGTCGGTGAAGAACCACCCGACGCCGGCAAGCCCACCCGCGATGATGAGAATCACCAGTACCCAGGCCTGCCGGGAGTGGCGGCGGGCACGTCGATAGGCGGCCCAAGTGGTGCTCAAGGGATTGCGTCCTTTCGGGCAGGAATACGTCCCTTGAGACTAGTTCAGGCGCTGTTCGCCGACGCTGATATCCACAGTGTGGAGGACAAGTCACAGTGTCGGAACAATCACAGCGCAAGCTGCAGGGGCGGCTTACTGCTCCTTGGTGACACGCTTCAGGTCTTCGGCGGCCAGCTCGAGAAGCGACCCCAATTGGATGACCCGCTCCTCGGAGATGTCACCCGCTGCATGTGCGGCCTTGGCTTCGTCGAGAAGCCGCTGGGCTTCCTTGAGGTTGGCGCGCGCTACGTCCAGTGCGTGTTCCAGGGTTGTTTCGTGTTCCAGAATCTTTTCGCTTTCCATGCGTCCATTCTGGTCAGGTTTCCCGGCTGATACCAGCGCATCAGCCGGGAATACCCTGTGTCTTTCCTGGCCTCGGCCTAGGCCGCTAGACGCCGGCGGGCTCCAACGTTGCCTTGGGTTCAAGGTTCACCGCGACGCCGCGTGCCGGGAACGACGGCGGGTTCACGCCGGCCATTTCTTCCATGACGCGGACCACCTGGCAGGAGTAGCCGAATTCGTTGTCGTACCAGACGTAGACCACGAGGTGCTTGTCGGTGGCGATCGTGGCGAGGCCGTCCACGATGCCTGCACGGCGGGAGCCCACGAAGTCCGTGGAGACGACCTCGGGTGAGTCGATGAAGTCGATCTGCTTGCGCAGCTCCGAGTGCAGGGACATTTCACGAAGGTAGTTGTTGACCTCGTCCTTCGTGGTTCCCTTTTCAAGGTTCAGGTTCAGGATGGCCATGGACACGTCCGGGGTGGGAACGCGGATCGCGTTGCCGGTCAGCTTGCCCTGCAGTTCCGGAAGGGCCTTCGCCACAGCCTTGGCCGCACCCGTTTCGGTGATGACCATGTTCAGGGCGGCCGAGCGGCCGCGGCGGTCACCCTTGTGGAAGTTGTCGATCAGGTTCTGGTCGTTCGTGAACGAGTGCACGGTTTCCACGTGGCCGTGGATGACGCCGAACTTGTCGTTGAGGGCCTTGAGCACCGGGGTGATGGCGTTCGTGGTGCAGGAAGCCGCAGTGACGATCGTGTCCGAGTCCTCGATGGAGGAGTGGTTGATGCCGTGGACGATGTTCTTCAGCTCGCCCTTGCCCGGAGCCGTGAGCAGCACGCGGGCCACACCCTTGCTCTGCAGGTGCTGGGAGAGGCCTTCGGCGTCGCGCCAGCGGCCCGTGTTGTCCACCACCAGGGCATCCTTGATGCCGTAGGCCGTGTAGTCGACGGTGGAGGGGTTGTCCGAGTAGATGACCTGGATCTGGACGCCGTTGGCCGTGATCGTGTTGGCGGCCTCGTCCACGCGGATGGTGCCCTCGAAGGAACCGTGCACCGAGTCGCGACGCAGCAGGCTGGCGCGCTTGACGAGGTCGTTCTCGGCGCCCTTGCGGACCACAATCGCACGCAGGCGCAGGCCGTGGCCGCCGCCGGCCTTTTCGATCAGGAGGCGGGCCAGCAGGCGGCCGATGCGGCCGAACCCGTAAAGCACGACGTCGGTGCTGGTCCGGTCGTCCGCGCCGCGGCGCCCGACAACCTCGGCAAGCTCGGCGCGGAGGAAGTCTTCCAGGGGCGTGCCCGCGGCCTCGGCCTTGTACTTCTCGTTCAGGCGGGCGATATCGATCGCAGCAGCCCCGAGGTCAAGTCCGGCCAGGATGTTCAGCAGCGGCGCGGTCTCTTCGAGACGGAGTTCGTCCTTGCTCATCCGGCGCGCGAAACGGTGGGCTTTCAGGATGTTCATCGACGACTTGTTGATCAAGCTGCGCCCGTGGATGCTCGTCACCACGTTGTTCTCACGGTACAGCCGGCCGATCACCGGAATCATGGCCTCGGCCAGCGCTTCGCGGCCCATCCACGTATCAAGACAAGAATCTGATGACTGGCTCACAGAACTACCTTCCTAGGGTCAGCTACATACGTCCTCGTACGTAGATGGCGGCCGCCCGGAGTAATCCTGCGGCACTGGCATCGGCGGGACTTCGGTCTGCCCGGACACCTTGAACGCTGCAAAGAAAAACCGCCGGCTGCGAACGCAGAACCGGCGGTGGAACTTCTACGTTCACTGTCCATTCTAAGGTCTGGCACGGGACGACTTGGCCGCCGGAACGCGTGAAATCACTCACATAGGCGAAGGGATGGGTTGACCGATACGCCGGGTTCTGTCCTCCCTGCCGTTGCCGGCGAAGGAGTGGCGACCATCCATCTACGAACGCCGTTGCCGACGCTCTCCAGCGGCCTACCCGGACACTCGGGCGAGCAGCCCTCGATCGTGCCCTGTCTGGCCTTGCTCCGGGTGGGGTTTACCTAGCCTCCCTGGTCACCCAGGGAGCTGGTGGTCTCTTACACCACCGTTTCACCCTTACCTGCTGCCTGCCTGTGCTGGCACAAGCAGACGCGGGCGGTCTGTTCTCTGTGGCACTAGCCTGCGGGTTACCCCGAGTGGGCGTTACCCACCACCCTGCCCTGTGGAGCCCGGACGTTCCTCGAGCCACTCACGTGGCGCGCGGCCGCCTAGTCAACCCATCCGCCCTACAGTCTACCGGCGTCGGGCCCTGCGCATTTCCGGACGGCACTGCCGGAAGGTACCGCTAGGCAGCTGGCGCCTGTATTACTGGCAATACAGCTAATATCGACTGGTGCTGATTCTGCTGCCGCCCTCCGAAGGCAAGACCCCCGCTGAGAAAGGCTCCGCCGTCGAATGGGAGTCCCTGAGCTTTCCGGAACTCAACAGCTACCGGGCCAAAGTGCTCGACGCGCTGGGCCTGGTCAGCGCGCACGAGGACGCCCTCGCCTTATTGGGGGTGGGCGCGTCCTTGAAGGACGACGTTGAACGCAATACCCGGCTCCACGCCGAACCCGCGGCCCCTGCCCACCAGGTGTATTCCGGTGTCCTCTACGACGCGCTTGGCTACAAGACCCTGACGCCGGCACAGCGCCGCAAGGCGGTGGAGTCGATCCTTGTGGTGTCCGCCCTGTGGGGCGCCATCGGCTTCGGCGACCGCGTGCCCGCCTACCGCCTGTCCATGGGAACGGCACTGCCCGACGTCGGGCGCCTCGCGTCGTTCTGGAAGCCGCAGCTCACCGAGGCCCTCGCCTCGCGGGTGGAGGGCGAGCTGCTGGTGGATTGCCGCTCCAGCACATATGCCGCGGCTTGGGCTCCACCGGCGGCGCAAACTGTCTCCGTCAACGTCTTTTCCGAGTCCAATGGCAAACGCACCGTCGTCAGCCATTTCGCCAAGCACACGCGCGGCGAATTGGCGCGTCACTTGCTGAGCCGCCGAGGAAAGGCGCCAGGGACGCCCGAACAACTCCTCAAGGCAGCCTCGGAAATCTGGACGGCGGAGTTGACGGAAGGCACCGCCCGCAAGCCGCACACCCTCAGCATCATCCTCCCCAACTGATATGTAGAAGCTGTTGTCAAGAGGCAGTGGTGAGCGGCTCCCGGTTTTGGTGTCGGGGGCCGCTTTCCGTTGGGGTGCTGTCCGGGTGTGGTGGGTGTGCTGGCGGGTCTTGTGTTCGACTGCAGTGTCAGACTGATATT
>NZ_JBFTPW010000043.1:0-2195 GCF_056398685.1 Arthrobacter sp. 01T428
CCTTGCCCTGCGGGTAGACAGGCCTCCGTCGGCCACAGCTCCGCAAGCTTCGCCAGCAGCCAAAAAACAACGGGGGAGGAACCGAGAGTAGCTGGCTTAGGTTACGCCGCTCCCTCACCAATCCTCTGCAAAGGACACCAAAACCATGATTCAACAACGAACAGCCCTCATTGTCCCCGCCAACCTGAGCGAGCCGGTCCGGGTCGAATTGATCGACACCCGCCGCAGCACTTTGCAGGTCATCTTGGACGGCGACCTTGAATCCGTCACCTGCGATGACTGGCACGTGTACGTCAACACCGACGCCATGGCCCGGAACCTTCACCGGAACCTCCGCGCCACCGCCCTGCTCCACGACGTCGGGCTTGACCTTGCCGGTATCTGCCAAGGAAACGTGATCTTCCTCGGTCACGACGAACACGGCTACGAAGACCACGTCCCCGGGCATCTGATCCGGCGCGCCGAAGACCTCTTCGACACCACCCTTGTCAGCCACGAGCTCGTCTAACAACCCCGGTGGCCGGGAAACCGGCCACCACCCCCTTCCCTATCCTCTGCAAAGGACACAGAAACCATGAAAGAACTCCGCGTTTCCGGCCCCGCCGACATCCTCGGCTTCATCCCTCACGCCCTGGGCTTCGCCCCGGCCCGGTCCTTCGTCTTCATCACCGTGAGCCGGGGCAGACTCGGCGCAACCCTGCGGATCGACGCCCCCGCCCCGGCGACGGCACCACTGGACTATGCCCAAAGGGTCGCGACGTACCTCGCAGCGGACGAGAACGCCACCGGCGTCCTCCTCGCCGTCTACACGGACACTGAAACCGCCTCGAATGACGGCCCGTTCCACGCCCACGTCGAGGCCATTATTGGCGAGCTTGAGCTGGCGGGCATGCCTCTGCGCGATGCATGGATCATCACGCCCGCACATTGGCGGAACCTGCTCTGCGACGGTGATTGCGGGGAGTGCGAACCCCAGCCGCTGGAGACGATCACGGACAGCCACGTCAACGCCGCGATGGTCTTTGAAGGCAGCAACTACCAGACCCCGGCCCCGGAGTTTGCTCCGTTCACCGGCGCGCCCGGCACCGAGGATAGGATCCTCGCCGCCGTTCCCTCCGGCACGGAGCAGAGCGTCGCCGCGGCCCGCGCCCTCTGGTGCCGTGCGCTGGAGGGCAGCGAAATCCCGGATGAGGCAACGGCGCTGACACTCGTTGCCAACTTCCAGCACGTCTTTGTCCGGGACATGCTGGCCTGCGACATCGTCAGCGATGGAACCGCGAGCCCCGGCGATGTCATCCTCGGCACCGGGGGCATCGCCCCGGACTGGAACCGGGTGGCCAAGGCCGAGAAGATCATGCGGGAACTGGTCGATGCCGCGCCCGTCGGGTACCGGGCGCCCCTTCAAACCCTGATCGGCTGGATCCACTTCTACCGGGGAACCGCCAGCGCCGCCACGCAGTACTACGAGCTGGCCCTTGAAGACACGCCTGGGTACCGGCTGGCCGAGCTCCTCTCCGAAGTGGCGCGGCGCGGGGCCGTGGCGGGCGTGGCCCAGAACCCGGCCACAGCCTACCGTCGCAAGAGATAGGGCACAGGCGGGGCGGAGGACCGGACAGGCTCCCCGCCCCACACCCGGGCCGGCGGCCTCCCCCGCTTCGCTCCGCCGGCCGCCGGCAGCGCTCACGCGGGCGCAGCCACACCACCCCGAACGCCCAGGGACGGACCGGCTACAGTGAAAGGGACACCCTTGTCCCAGCCACCCAGGAGCCGACACCATGGGCGAAGACTTCACCATGACTACCGACGACTTCCCGGCCGAGCACGCCAGTGCCGTCGAAGACATCCTGGAACTGTCCCTGCTCACAGCCGGGGAACCCGGGGCCGTCACCGACATTTCCTGGGACGAACACCCGAACGAGCACTGACTTACCCGCAGCGACGACGCTGCGGCACAGATTTTCTTTTGCAGAGGAAAAACCTTGAGGGGCCGGCCACTAGCCGGTCCCTCAAGGTTTAACCTGGTTTCCGCTTCGCTGCAACCAGGTGATCGGGCGTCCGCTTCGCGGCCGGCTGTGGGGTCCAGGGCGCGCGCCGTCGCAGAGCTCCGGACCCCCTGAACCTTGGTGTCTACGACGTTTTTTGGCTGCTGTCCTTCGGATTGTACGTGTCCGCTCCACCCCGTCTAGCCCCTCCGT
>NZ_JBFTPW010000044.1:0-1453 GCF_056398685.1 Arthrobacter sp. 01T428
GGACGGATTCAACCGGTCGTCGCAACACCGGGTTGTTGAACTGATCGTAGCTGTTCCTCGAGCGCTTCGGCGGGCGTCTTCCAGCCGAGTGCTTTACGTGGCCTGGTGTTGAGGGTGTGCGCGATCGCTGCGAGGTCATCGCTACTCCATCGGGACAGGTCGGTGCCTTTCGGGAAGTATTGGCGCAGCRGCCCGTTCGTGTTCTCGTTCGTGCCTCGCTGCCAGGGGCTCTTCGGGTCGGCGAAGTAGACCCTTACCCCGGTGTCGACGGTGAATCTGGCGTGGTCGGAGAGTTCCTTGCCGCGATCCCAGGTCACCGATTGACGCAGTTGTTGGGGTAGTGTCGTGATCGTTTTGGCGAGGGCGTCTGCCATCGTCACGGCGCCGTAGCCGGCCAGCGCGGGTCCGTTTTTCGTCCGTGGGATGATTCCGTAGCCTTCTTCGCGAGGTAGGTGGATCAGCATGGTGAACCGTGTCGTCCGCTCGACCAGGGTACCGATCGCCGATCGTTGCAGGCCGATCACTAAGTCCCCTTCCCAATGGCCGGGAACGGCGCGATCGGCGACTTCGGGAGGGCGGTTACTGATGAGGGTTTCCTCGGTGACATGAGCCCAGGACTGCCGTTTCGACCTGGCTCTCGGTACGCGCAGTGCGCGCCCCGTACGAAGATGCAGAACAAGCTCGCGTTTGAGCGCTCCACGGCCTTGGACGTAGAGAGCCTGGTAGATCGCCTCGTGAGAGATACGCATGGACTCATCATCCGGGAAATCGACTTTGAGCCGGTTGGAGATCTGCTCCGGACTCCACGCTGTCACCCACTCACGGTCGCCCCGGTGCGGCTTGTTCCTGCCCGTCCACTCCGGCGCCCCAGGGCCGGTGACGATACGACCGTCAGGTGCCCGGACGACACCGGCGAGCTTGTCCTGGACGTACTGATGCAGCCGTTCATTCGTGACAAGCTTGGCGGTCTTCGGGCGTTGGGCGAACCGTTCTGCCTTCCATTGCGCGACCGAGGCACGGTAGTCGAGCTTCCCCGCGCGAGTAGCTGCGTTCCGGCAAAGCTCCCGGGAAATCGTTGACGGGCTCCGTTTCAGTTCCTGGGCAATTTGCCTCACACCGCTGCCCTGCGCTTTCAACAGCGCGATCTCTTCCCGTTCTTCGAACGAAAGGTACCGGCCTTTGGGTGATGTGAGCATGAACGTCGGCATGCCGCCACGATCCCGGAACCAGCGCGTGCCAGCCGCTTGCGACACGCCGACTGACGTCGCCGCCACCTCGCTCGTGCACCCCGTCGCGATCGCACGCCAGAACGCCCGCTCGGTGTCCCGCCGTAATGACGGCTTCCCGGGTGATTTCATCGCAGATCTGCCCGTCAACGCCTTCATCCAGCCTGCTGGCCTGCCCATCGCTACCTCCAGAATCGAGGTGTTGCGACGACCGGTTGAATCCGTCC
>NZ_JBFTPW010000045.1:0-1311 GCF_056398685.1 Arthrobacter sp. 01T428
AAGAGAGGTTGGACGTGGCTGCAGGAGAAGAGACCTCACACATCCTTAGCGGGTTGACTTCCCAGCTGCCTGATCGTGATCCGGAAGAGACTGCCGAGTGGGTTGAGTCTTTGGATGCGTTGATCAGGGAGCAGGGCACGGAGCGGGCGCAGTTCATCATGCGCAGCCTGCTTCAGCGGGCGGGGTCCCAGTCGGTGGGGGTGCCGATGGTGACCACCACCGATTACGTGAACACGATCCCGGCGGACCAGGAAGCGGAGTTCCCGGGCAACGAGGAGTTCGAGCGCCGGTACCGGGCGTACATGCGCTGGAACGCGGCCGTGATGGTGCACCGGGCGCAGCGGGCGGACATCGGGGTGGGCGGGCACATTTCCACCTATGCCGGGGCCGCGACCCTGTACGAGGTCGGCTTCAACCATTTCTTCCGCGGCAAGGACCACCCCTCGGGCGGGGACCAGGTCTTCTTCCAGGGACACGCGTCCCCGGGCATGTACGCCAGGGCGTTCATGGAAGGCCGGCTCTCGGAGGAGGACCTGGACGGGTTCCGGCAGGAAAAGTCCAAGCAGGGCCACGCCCTTTCCTCCTACCCGCACCCGCGCCTGATGCCTGCGTTCTGGGAATTCCCGACCGTGTCCATGGGCATCGGCCCGATGAACGCGATCTACCAGGCCCAGTCCAACCGCTACCTGCACGACCGCGGCCTGAAGGACACCAGTGACCAGCAGGTCTGGGCGTTCCTGGGCGACGGGGAAATGGACGAGCCCGAGTCCCGCGGCCTGCTCCAGCTCGCCGCGAACGAGAACCTGGACAACCTGAACTTCGTGATCAACTGCAACCTCCAGCGCCTGGACGGGCCGGTCCGGGGCAACGGGAAGATCATGCAGGAACTGGAGGCGTTCTTCCGCGGCGCGGGCTGGAACGTCATCAAGGTCGTCTGGGGCCGGGAATGGGACGAGCTGCTGGCCCGCGACACCGACGGGTCCCTGGTGAAGATCATGAACGAAACCGTCGACGGGGACTACCAGACCTACAAGGCCGAATCCGGCGGGTTCGTCCGCGAACACTTCTTCGGGAAAACCCCGGCCACCAAGGACATGGTCGCGGACCTGGACGACAACCAGATCTGGAACCTCAAACGCGGCGGCCACGACTACCGCAAGGTCTACGCCGCGTACAAGGCCGCGGTCGAGTTCAAGGGCAAACCCACCGTGATCCTGGCCAAGACCGTCAAGGGCTACGGACTCGGACCCCACTTCGAGGGCCGCAACGCGACCCACCAAATGAAGAAACTCACCATGGAAGACCTCAAGG
>NZ_JBFTPW010000046.1:0-1231 GCF_056398685.1 Arthrobacter sp. 01T428
AAGACCAAGATCGGCTTGTTCATGGCGGTGGGGTTCTGCGGCTGGGTCCTGGGCATGCACAACCTYTTCGCGTTCGACGCGGTGCAGTCCGGTGAGGGCGTGGGCAACGAGTTCCTGTACATCATTGCCGCGGTGATCGGCGGCTGCCTGCTCACCGGCGGGTACGGTTCCGCGGTGGGCGGGGCGATCGGTGCGTTCATCTTCGGGATGGCGAACAAGGGCATCGTGTACGCSCAGTGGAACCCGGACTGGTTCAAGTTCTTCCTGGGCCTGATGCTGCTGCTGGCCACCATCGTGAACCTCATCGTCAAACGCCGCGCAGAGCTCAAGTAGAAGGGGCGCAAGAGAATGAATGCCAAACAGATCGACCAGCWGACCCTGCTCAAGGATGAGAAGGACCCGCTGACCCACACCCCCGTGCACCTGCTCTCCCTGGACGCGGTGGGCAAGCACTACGGGAACATCATCGCCCTGCGGGACGTGACCATGGCCGTGGACAACGGCCGGGTCACCTGCGTGCTGGGGGACAACGGCGCGGGCAAGTCCACGCTGATCAAGATCATCGCCGGMCTSCACCAGCACGACGCCGGGGTGCTGAAGATCATGGGGGAGGAGCGGAAGTTCAACTCCCCSCGCGACGCCCTGGACGCCGGCATCGCCACSGTSTACCAGGACCTGGCSGTGGTGCCGTTGATGCCGATCTGGCGGAACTTCTTCCTCGGCTCGGAACTGACCACCGGCTGGGGCCCGTTCAAGTCCATGGATGTCCAGAARATGAAGGACATCACGCTCAAGGAACTGGCCCAGATGGGSATCGACCTGCGCGATGTGGAACAGCCCATCGGCCAGCTCTCCGGCGGTGAACGCCAGTGCGTGGCGATCGCGAGGGCCGTGTACTTCGGGGCGAAGGTGCTGATCCTGGACGAACCCACCGCCGCGCTGGGCGTGAAGCAGTCCGGCGTCGTGCTCCGCTACATCCTGCAGGCCCGCGACCGSGGSCTGGGCGTCATTTTCATCACGCACAACCCGCACCACGCCTTCCCGGTCGGGGACCGKTTCCTGCTGCTCAAGCGCGGSAAGTCCATCGGCTACTACGACAAGAAGGACATCACCCTGGACGAACTCACCGCCCAGATGGCCGGCGGCGCGGAACTGGCCGAACTCGCCCACGAACTCGAACAACTCGGCGGACACACCCAAGCCCTCAAGGAAGTCCAAGCCGAAGTCGCCG
>NZ_JBFTPW010000047.1:0-1021 GCF_056398685.1 Arthrobacter sp. 01T428
TCGTCCCGGATGAATCGCGGACCTTCGGCATGGACGCGTTCTTCCCGACCGCGAAGATCTACAACCCCAAGGGCCAGAACTACCTCTCCGTGGACCGGGACCTCGTCCTGGCCTACAAGGAATCCCCCATGGGCCAGCTCATCCACCCCGGCATCAACGAAGCAGGCGCCGTCGCGGCCTTCACCGCCGCCGGCACCGCCTACGCCACCCACGGCGAACCCCTCGTGCCGATCTACGTGTTCTACTCCATGTTCGGCTTCCAACGCACCGGCGACGCCTTCTGGGCCGCCGCGGACCAAATGACCCGCGGCTTCATCATCGGCGCCACCGCAGGACGGACCACCCTCACCGGCGAAGGACTCCAGCACGCCGACGGACACTCCCCCATCCTGGCCTCCACCAACCCCGCCGTCCTCACCTACGACCCCGCCTACGGCTACGAAATCGGACACATCATCCGCGACGGCCTCGAACGCATGTACGGCCCGGACTCCACCGACCGGAACTTGATGTACTACCTCACCGTGTACAACGAACCGATCAGCCAGCCCGCSGAACCGGAAAACCTCGACACCGAGGGCCTCCTGAAGGGCATCTACCTGCTCGCCCCCGCGAAAACCGACGGTCCCCGCGCGCAGCTCCTGGCCTCCGGCGTCTCGGTCCCCTGGGCCCTGGAAGCCCAGAAAGTCCTCGCCCAGGACTGGGGAGTCTCCGCCGACGTCTGGTCCGTGACCTCCTGGAACGAACTCCGACGCGACGGACTCGCCGCCGAAGAACACGCCTTCCTGAACCCCGGCGACGAACCCCGCACCCCCTTCGTCGCCCAGCAACTCGCCGGCGCCACCGGACCGGTCATCGCCGTCACCGACTACATGAAAGCCGTCCCGGACCAGATCCGCCAATTCATCCCCAACGAATTCGCCTCCCTCGGCGCCGACGGATTCGGATTCTCCGACACCCGCCAAGCCGCACGCCGCTTCTTCAAAAACGACACCCACTCCATCGTCGTGAAGACCCTGCA